>NZ_JAMYMD010000008.1:0-214729 GCF_040318335.1 Mesorhizobium sp. M1182 | reverse complement strand
TCGCCATGGAAGAGAAGCTGCGCTTCGCTATCCGTGAAGGCGGCCGCACCGTCGGTGCCGGCATCGTCGTCACCATCAAAGAGTAATTTGGACTTAAACCGATCTGTCGCGGGCGCTGCCCGCGCCGCGCCAGAACAAGGAAGTGACGCATGAACGGACAGAATATCCGCATCCGCCTGAAGGCGTTTGATCACCGGGTGCTCGACGCCTCGACACGGGAAATCGTGTCGACCGCCAAGCGCACCGGCGCCAACGTCCGCGGCCCCATTCCGCTGCCGACGCGGATCGAAAAGTTCACGGTCAACCGGTCGCCTCACGTCGACAAGAAGAGCCGCGAGCAGTTCGAGATGCGCACGCACAAGCGTCTGCTCGACATCGTCGACCCGACCCCGCAGACGGTCGATGCTTTGATGAAGCTCGACCTGGCCGCCGGTGTCGACGTCGAGATCAAGCTCTAAGGAACCAGAGGTCAGCGGGGCGACCCGGAACTCTGAAGGAACAAGAGGCGTGGAGGGGCGACAGCCCCGACAGGGAACTCTAAAGGAATTGAACCGATGCGTTCAGGTGTGATTGCAAAGAAGGTGGGAATGACCCGCATCTACAACGATGCCGGGGAACATGTTCCCGTCACTGTTCTCCAGATGGAGAACTGCCAGGTCGTGGCGCAGCGCACGCAGGAGAAGAACGGCTATACCGCCGTCCAGCTCGGCGTTGGCCTTGCCAAGGTGAAGAACACGTCGAAGGCGATGCGCGGCCATTTCGCGACCGCTTCCGTCGAGCCCAAGGCCAAGGTTGCCGAGTTTCGCGTCTCTGCCGACAACATGATCGATGTTGGCGCCGAGATCACCGTCGAGCACTTCGTCGTCGGCCAGAAGGTCGATGTGACGGGCACCACGATCGGCAAGGGCTTCCAGGGCGTCATCAAGCGGCACCACATGGGTGGCGGCCGCGCAACGCACGGCAACTCGGTGTCGCACCGTACACACGGCTCGACCGGCCAGCGCCAGGATCCGGGCAAGGTGTTCAAGGGCAAGCATATGGCCGGCCACATGGGCGACACCCGCGTCACCACGCAGAATGTCGAGGTCGTCTCGACCGACGCCGATCGCGGCCTGATCCTGATCCGCGGTGCGGTCCCGGGTTCGAAGGGTGCATGGATCCTGGTCCGCGACGCGGCCAAGGTGGCGCTTCCGGCCAATGCGCCGAAGCCCGCCGCGATCCGCGCCCTTGCGACTGACGGTGCCGCCACGAACGAGGCCCCGGCCACAGAGGGAGCGGAATAATGGACCTCAAGATTACAACGCTTGGCGGCAAGGACGCCGGCAAGCTGAAGCTCTCCGAAGAGATTTTCGGCCTCGATCCGCGTGAGGACATCCTGCAGCGCGTCGTGCGCTGGCAGCTTGCCAAGAAGCAGCAGGGCACGCACAAGGCCAAGGGTCGCGCGGAAATCGCCCGCACCGGCGCCAAGATGTACAAGCAGAAGGGTACGGGCCGCGCCCGTCACCATTCGGCTCGCGCTCCGCAGTTCCGCGGCGGTGGCAAGGCCCATGGCCCGGTCGTGCGCAGCCACGAGCACGATCTGCCTAAGAAGGTGCGTGCGCTCGGCCTGAAGCATGCGCTTTCGGCCAAGGCCAAGAGCGCGTCGATCATCATCATCGACGAGCTGAAGCTGACCGAGGCCAAGACCAAGGCGCTGATCGCGAATTTCGCGACGCTGGGCCTGAGCAACGCCCTGGTGATTGGCGGCGCCGAGCTTGACAAGAACTTCAAGCTGGCAGCGACCAACATCCCGAACATCGACGTGCTGCCCATCCAGGGCATCAACGTCTACGACATTCTGCGCCGCGGCACGCTGGTCCTTTCCAAGGCCGCCGTCGAGGCTCTCGAGGAGCGCTTCAAATGACCGACCTTCGTCATTACGACGTGATCGTCTCGCCGGCGATCACCGAAAAGTCGACCATGGCTTCCGAGCAGAACCAGGTCGTCTTCAACGTCGCCAAGAAGGCGTCGAAGCCGGAAATCAAGGCCGCCGTCGAAGCGCTGTTCGGCGTCAAGGTGATGGCCGTGAACACGCTTGTCCGCAAGGGCAAGATCAAGCGCTTCCGCGGCACGATCGGCCGCCAGAGCGACGTCAAGAAGGCGGTTGTGACGCTGGCCGAAGGCCAGTCGATCGACGTCGCGACGGGTCTCTGAGCAAGGTCGCGAGGACAGAACAATGGCACTGAAAAAATTCAACCCGGTAACGCCGAGCACCCGTCAGCTGGTCATCGTCGATCGCTCGGGCCTCTACAAGGGCAAGCCCGTCAAGGGTCTGACCGAGGGCCTGACCAAGTCGGGCGGCCGCAACAATTACGGCCGCATCACAGCCCGCTTCATCGGCGGCGGTCACAAGCGCACCTACCGCATCATCGACTTCAAGCGCCGCAAGTTCGACGTCGTCGGCACGGTCGAGCGTATCGAGTACGATCCGAACCGCACCGCCTTCATCGCGCTGATCAAGTATGACGATGGCGAGCTGTCCTACATCATCGCCCCGCAGCGTCTGGCTCCCGGCGACAAGATCGTGGCCGGTGAATCGGTCGACGTGAAGCCGGGCAATGCGATGCCGCTGGCCTCGATGCCGGTCGGCACGATCGTCCACAATATCGAGCTGAAGCCCGGCAAGGGCGCTCAGGTTGCCCGTTCGGCCGGCGGTTATGGCCAGCTCGTCGGCCGCGACCAGGGCATGGCGATCCTGCGCCTCAATTCGGGCGAGCAGCGTGTCGTCCACGGCTCCTGCATGGCCACTGTCGGCGCCGTGTCCAACCCGGACCACGGCAACATCAATGACGGCAAGGCAGGCCGCACCGTGTGGCGCGGCAAACGTCCGCACAATCGCGGCGTGACCATGAACCCGGTCGACCATCCGCATGGCGGCGGCGAAGGCCGCACCTCGGGTGGCCGCCATCCGGTTTCGCCCTGGGGCAAGCCGACCAAGGGCAAGAAGACGCGGTCCAACAAGGCGACCGACAAGTTCATCCTGCGCTCGCGCCATCAGCGCAAGAGCTAAGAAGAGGTAACGCCAAGTGACTCGTTCGATTTGGAAAGGCCCCTTCATCGACGGCTACCTTCTGAAGAAGGTGGACAAGGTTCGTGAAGGTGGTCGCAATGAGGTGATCAAGATGTGGAGCCGCCGCTCCACCATCCTGCCGCAGTTCGTCGGCTTCACCTTCGGTGTCTACAACGGCCAGAAGCACGTTCCCGTCTCGGTGAACGAGGACATGGTCGGTCACAAGTTCGGTGAATTCGCTCCGACCCGGACCTATTACGGTCACGGCGCGGATAAGAAGGCGAAGAGGAAATAATCATGGGCAAGGCCAAAGCTCCGCGCAGGCTTGCTGACAACGAAGCGCGCGCCGTGTTGCGCACGATCCGTATCAGCCCGCAGAAGCTGAACCTGGTTGCCGCGCTGATCCGCGGCAAGAAGGTCGCGACAGCGCTTTCCGACCTCGAATTCTCGGCCAAGCGGATTTCCGGCACGGTCAAGAAGACGCTGGAATCGGCGATCGCCAACGCGGAAAACAACCACGACCTCGACGTCGATGCGCTGATCGTGGCGGAAGCCTATGTCGGCAAGTCGATCGTCATGAAGCGGTTCCATGCCCGTGGCCGTGGGCGCGCCAGCCGTATCGAGAAGCCGTTCTCGCACCTCACGATCGTCGTTCGTGAAGTCGAAGAAAAAGGGGAGGCCGCATAATGGGCCAGAAAGTCAATCCGATCGGTCTGCGTCTCGGCATCAACCGCACCTGGGATTCGCGCTGGTTCGCGAACACCGGCGAGTACGGCAAGCTGCTGCACGAGGACATCAAGATCCGCAAATATCTTGAGAAGGAACTCAAGCAGGCTGCGATCTCGAAAGTCGTGATCGAGCGTCCGCACAAGAAGTGCCGCGTCACCATCCATGCGGCGCGTCCGGGCCTGATCATCGGCAAGAAGGGCGCCGACATCGAGAAACTTCGCAAGAAGCTCATGGAGATGACCAAGTCCGAGACGCATCTGAACATCGTCGAAGTGCGCAAGCCGGAGATCGACGCGACCTTGGTCGCCCAGTCGATCGCCCAGCAGCTCGAGCGCCGCATCGCGTTCCGCCGCGCCATGAAGCGTGCCGTGCAGTCGGCGATGCGCCTCGGTGCCGAAGGCATCCGCATCAACTGCGCCGGCCGTCTCGGCGGCGCCGAGATCGCGCGCATGGAATGGTATCGCGAAGGCCGCGTGCCGCTGCATACGCTGCGTGCCGACGTCGACTACGGCACGGCCGAGGCGAATACGGCCTACGGCATCTGCGGCGTCAAGGTCTGGGTGTTCAAGGGCGAAATCCTCGAGCACGACCCGATGGCTTCGGAGCGCCGCGCCACCGAGGGCGATCATGCGCATGGCGGTGGTGGTGAGCGCGAACGCGGTCGCCGTCGCGAAAACGCGTAAGACATTTAGGAATTTGGAGTTAGAACGATGCTGCAGCCAAAGCGCACAAAGTTCCGCAAGCAGTTCAAGGGCCGCATCCACGGTACCGCCAAGGGCGGCACCAACCTGGATTTCGGTGGTTTCGGGCTGAAGGCGCTTGAGCCGAACCGCGTCACCGCGCGTGAGATCGAGGCGGCCCGCCGCGCGATCACCCGCGAGATGAAGCGTGCCGGCCGCGTGTGGATCCGTATCTTCCCGGACGTGCCGGTGACGTCGAAGCCGACCGAAGTCCGTATGGGTAAGGGCAAGGGCGCGGTCGACTACTGGGCGGCACGCGTCAAGCCGGGCCGCATCATGTTCGAGATCGACGGCGTCAACGAGGAAACCGCCCGTGAGGCGCTGCGTCTCGGCGCGGCCAAGCTCTCGGTCAGGACGCGCTTCGTACAGCGCATCGCAGAATAAGGACGGGCTGATCATGAAAGCCGAAGACATCCGGACCAAGACCCAGGACCAGCTGACCGACGACCTGGCCAGCCTGAAGAAGGAGCAGTTCAACCTGCGCTTCCAGAAGGCCACCGGCCAGCTTGAGAAGACCGCGCGCGTGAGGCAGGTCCGCAAGGACATTGCGCGTATCAAGACCATCGCTGCGGAAAAGTCCGCGGCCAAGAAGGCTTAAGGACGAAAACCATGCCAAAGCGCATTCTGCAGGGCACCGTCGTCAGCGACAAGAACGAGAAGACGGTTGTCGTCAAGGTCGAACGGCGCTTCACGCATCCCGTGATGAAGAAGACCGTGCGCATGACCAAGAAGTACAAGGCGCACGACGAGAACAACGCCCACAAGGTCGGCGATCAGGTGTTCATCCAGGAATCGAAGCCGATTTCCAAGGACAAGCGCTGGGTCGTGGTGTCTTCGGACCAGGCCTGATCAGGGCCAACGAAACGAATTTTGGACAGACCGGGGAGGGGTGAGAAACCCGTCCCGTTAGAAAAGAAGAAGGCGGCCAGTCATGATTCAGATGCAAACAAACCTCGACGTCGCGGATAATTCCGGCGCCCGTCGTGTCATGTGCATCAAGGTGCTGGGCGGCTCGAAGCGGAAATACGCTTCCGTGGGCGACATCATCGTGGTGTCGATCAAGGAAGCCATCCCGCGCGGCCGCGTCAAGAAGGGCGATGTGATGAAGGCGGTCGTGGTTCGCACGGCCAAGGACATCCGCCGCCCGGACGGCAGCGTGATCCGTTTCGACAAGAACGCAGCCGTTCTCGTCGACAACAAGAAAGAGCCGATCGGCACGCGTATCTTCGGACCGGTTCCGCGCGAACTCCGCGCCAAGAACCACATGAAGATCATCTCGCTCGCGCCTGAAGTGCTGTAAGGAGCCGGACCAATGCAGAAGATTAGAAAAGGCGACAAGGTCGTCGTGCTGGCCGGCAAGGACAAGGGCCGTTCGGGCGAAGTCCTCTCGGTACAGCCGAAGGACGACACCGCGCTGGTGCGCGGCGTCAACCTGATCCGTCGTCACCAGAAGCAGTCCCAGTCCCAAGAGGGCGGGATCATCACCAAGGAAGCGCCGATCCAGCTGTCGAACATCGCGCTGGCCGACCCCAAGGATGGCAAGCCGACCCGCGTCGGCTTCATCTTCCAGAAGGACGGCAAGAAGGTGCGCGTCGCCAAGCGCTCGGGAGAAGTCATCAATGGCTAAGGCTCAAACCAAGCAGGCAACTGCCCAGAACACGCCGCGCCTCAAGCAGGTCTACAACGAGACCATCCGCAAGGCGCTGCAGGAGCAGTTCGGCTACGAGAACGAGATGCAGGTTCCGCGCATCGACAAGATCGTGCTGAACATGGGCGTCGGCGAGGCGACCGGCGATTCGAAGAAGCCTTCGATCGCGGCGGAAGACCTTGCGATGATCGCCGGCCAGAAGGCCGTCGTCACCCGCGCCCGCAACTCGATCGCCGGCTTCAAGGTCCGCGAGAAGATGCCGATCGGCGCCAAGGTCACGCTGCGCAAGGAACGCATGTACGAGTTCCTCGACCGCCTCGTGAACATCGCACTGCCGCGCGTCCGCGACTTCCGCGGACTTAATCCGAAGAGCTTCGATGGCCGTGGCAACTATGCCATGGGCATCAAGGAACACATCGTGTTTCCGGAGATCAACTACGACAAGGTTGATCAGATCTGGGGCATGGACGTCATCGTTTGTACGACTGCGAAGACGGACGACGAAGCCAGGGCATTGCTCAAGGCCTTCAACTTCCCCTTCCGCCAGTAACGGCAGCGAGAAAAGGAAAAATCTGAAATGGCAAAGACCAGCTCAGTCGAGAAGAACAACAGGCGCCGCAAGCTTGCGGACCAGTTCGCTGCCAAGCGCGAGGTGCTCAAGGCGATCATCATGGATCAGTCCAAGCCGATGGAAGAGCGCTTCCGCGCCCAGCTGAAGCTTTCGGCGCTGCCGCGCAACTCGGCCAAGACCCGCATCCGCAACCGCTGCGAAGTCACCGGACGTCCGCGTGCCTATTATCGCAAGCTCAAAGTATCGCGTATCGCGCTTCGTGATCTCGGCAATAACGGCCAGATCCCGGGCCTGGTCAAGTCGAGCTGGTAAGGAGGACATAACATGTCATTGAGCGATCCTCTCGGCGATATGCTGACCCGCATCCGCAACGCATATGGCCGCAAGAAGTCGAGCGTTTCGACGCCGGCCTCGCGCCTGCGTACCCGCGTCCTCGACGTGCTGAAGGCGGAAGGCTATATCCGCGACTACAGCCAGACCGACTTCGACAACGGCAAGTCCGAAATCGAGATCGAGCTGAAGTATTTCGATGGTGCGCCGGTGGTGCGCGAAATCGCTCGGGTCTCGAAGCCCGGCCGCCGCGTCTACGTTTCGGCCAAGTCGATACCGCACGTCGCCAACGGCCTCGGCATCGCCATCCTTTCGACGCCGAAGGGCGTGATGGCCGACCACGAAGCGCGTGAACAGAATGTCGGCGGGGAAATCCTCTGCCAGATCTTCTGATCTGGTATGTGACCCGGTTGGAAACAGGTTTTCGGGATCTAGTCCCGAAAGCCGAGACCTGAAACAAGAGAAGTGACGAGGACAACAAAATGTCTCGTATTGGAAAGAAACCCGTTTCGCTGCCGCAGGGCGTGACCGCGACCGTCAACGGCCAGACCGTGACGGCGAAGGGTCCGAAGGGCGAGCTGAAGTTCGTGGTGAACGACGAAGTGCTGGTCAAGATGGAAGGCAGCGAGATCGCTGTCCAGCCGCGCGACCAGACCAAGACTGCCCGTTCCAAGTGGGGCATGTCACGCACGCAGATCGTCAACATCCTGCAGGGCGTCAAGGACGGCTTCGAAAAGAAGCTCGAGATCACCGGCGTCGGCTATCGTGCCGCCATGCAGGGCAAGAACCTGCAGCTGGCGCTCGGCTTCAGCCATGACGTCGTCTACGAGACGCCGCAGGGCGTGACGATTTCGGTGCCGAAGCCGACGGAAATCACGGTGACCGGCATCGATAAGCAGCAGGTCGGCCAGGTTGCCGCCGAGATCCGCGAGTATCGCAGCCCCGAGCCCTACAAGGGCAAGGGTGTCCGCTATGCTGGCGAGAAGATCGTCCGCAAGGAAGGCAAGAAGAAGTAATTTTAACGCCGCGGGGAGCGGTCGCGGGAGGCTTGTCCTACCGCATATGGTTGCCCCCGTTTTTTGAAGGCAAGGAACTGATAGCATGGGCTCGAAAGAATCCACCCAACGCCGCGCTCAGCGCGTCCGCCGCCAGATCAAGAAGGTTGCCGGCGATCGTCCGCGCTTGTCGGTCCATCGCACATCGAAGAACATCTACGTCCAGGTGATCGATGACGCCAAGGGCCACACGATCGCGGCTGCTTCGACGCTCGAGAAGGAGCTCAAGGGTTCGCTCAAGACCGGCGCCGACACGGCGGCGGCCGCTGCCATCGGCAAGCTGATCGCCGAGCGTGCCTCGAAGGCCGGCGTCAAGGAAGTCGTCTTCGACCGCGGCGCCTACATCTACCACGGCCGTGTCAAGGCGCTTGCCGAGGCTGCCCGTGAAGGTGGTCTGAGCTTCTAAAAACGAAATTCGCCCCCGGCGACCCACAGAGGCGCCGGATATCATCATCAACCGTGCTTCCGGAAAAAAACAAGGAACAGGATATGGCACAGGAACGTAGGGATGGCGGCCGCGGCCGTGATCGCGAAGAGCGCGACGACGGCATGGTCGACAAGCTTGTCCACATCAACCGTGTCGCCAAAGTCGTCAAGGGCGGCCGGCGCTTCGGCTTTGCGGCACTTGTTGTCGTCGGCGACCAGAAGGGCCGCGTCGGCTTCGGCCACGGCAAGGCGCGCGAAGTGCCGGAGGCGATCCGTAAGGCGACCGAATCGGCCAAGCGCGACATGATCTTCGTGCCGCTGCGCTCAGGCCGCACGCTGCACCACGACGTCGAGGGACGCTGGGGCGCGGGGCGCGTTCTGCTGCGCGCCGCCAAGCAAGGTACCGGCATCATCGCCGGCGGCCCGATGCGCGCCGTTTTCGAAACGCTCGGCATGCATGACGTGGTCGCCAAGTCGATGGGTTCTTCGAACCCCTACAACATGGTTCGCGCCACGTTCGACGCGCTGAAGAGCCAGATGCATCCGAAGGATGTGGCTGCTGCGCGCGGCATCAAGTACTCGACTCTTCAGGCCCGCCGCGGCACCGCCGTTGCGGCTGAAGAATAGTCGACGCTGACCAGGGATTTGACCATGGCCAAGAAAGCAACCAAGACCATCACCGTCGAGCAGATCGGTTCGCCGATCCGCCGGCCGAAGGAGCAGCGCGCAACGCTGGTCGGCCTCGGCCTCAACAAGATGCACAAGCAGCGCACGCTGGAGGATACGCCCTCGGTGCGCGGCATGATCGCTGCCGTCCAGCATCTCGTCCGCGTCGTGGACGAGGGCTGAACCAGAGCGCAGGAGAACCCAGATGAAACTCAATGATCTGCGTGACAAGGACGGCGCGACGCACTCCAAGAAGCGTCTCGGCCGTGGCATCGGTTCCGGTTCGGGCAAGACCGCCGGTCGCGGCGTCAAGGGCCAGAAGGCGCGCTCCGGCGTCGCCGTCAACGGCTTCGAGGGTGGCCAGATGCCGCTCTACCGCCGCCTGCCGAAGCGCGGCTTCAACAATATCTTCGCCAAGAGCTTCACCGTCGTGTCGCTGGCCCGCATCCAGGCGGCGCTCGATGCCAAGAAGCTCGACGCCAAGACAGTTGTAACGGCCGAGGCGCTGGTTGCGGCTGGCGTCATCCGTCGCGTCAAGGACGGCGTGCGCATCCTTTCAGACGGCGACATCAAGGCCAAGCTTGCCTTCGACGTAGCCGGAGCCTCCAAGGCCGCGATCGAGAAGATCGAAAAGGCCGGCGGCTCGGTGAAGCTGCCTGAGAAGGCAGCCGCCGAGTAACGGCAATTTGAAGCACGGCCGGCAAAGGTGGAATTCGGTTTTGCCTGCGGTCGTGCTTTGATCCGACAGATGTGACGGCCGCATCAACGCGGCCGCTTGCATGTTTGCAGTCCGGAGCTTATCTCGTGAGTTTCGGTGACACGCGCCGCCTGAGCTGCGGGCATCGAGCGTGACCAAGCGGAGAATCAGGCATGGCTTCGGCTGCTGAACAACTAGCCTCGAATCTGAATTTTTCGGCCTTCGCCAAGGCCGAGGATCTGAAGAAGCGCATCTGGTTCACCATCGGCGCGCTGCTCGTCTACCGTCTTGGCACCTATATCCCGCTGCCCGGCATCAATCCGGACGCCTTTGCCCACGCCTTCTCGTCGCAGAGCAAGGGCGTGCTTGGCATGTTCAATATGTTTGCAGGCGGTGCCGTGCAGCGCATGGCGATCTTTGCCCTCGGCATCATGCCCTATATCTCCGCCTCCATCATCATGCAGCTGATGACCTCGGTCATTCCGTCGCTGGAAGCGCTGAAGAAGGAAGGCGAGCAGGGCCGCAAGATTATCAACCAGTATACGCGCTACGGGACCGTGCTTCTGGCGTTGGTCCAGGCCTACGGCATTTCGGTCGGGCTCGAGGGCGGAAACGGCATCGTCAACGATCCCGGCATCTTTTTCCGCATCTCGACCGTCGTCACGCTGGTCGGCGGCACCATGTTTCTGATGTGGCTCGGCGAGCAGATCACCGCCCGCGGCATCGGCAACGGCATTTCGCTGATCATCTTCTCCGGCATTGTCGCCGGCCTGCCGCGCGCCATCTCCGGTACCTTGGAGCTAGGCCGCACCGGAGCGCTGTCGACCGGCCTGATCCTGGCGATCATCGTGCTCGCCATTATCGTTATCGGCCTGATCGTCTTTTTCGAGCGCGCCCAGCGCCGCCTGCTGATTCAGTACCCCAAGCGCCAGGTCGGCAATCGCATGTTCCAGGGCGATACCTCGCATCTGCCGCTGAAGCTCAACACATCCGGCGTCATTCCGCCGATCTTCGCTTCGTCGCTATTGCTGCTGCCGGCGACCGTCGCCGGTTTCTCGCAGACAACGAACATGCCCGCTTGGGCCAGCACCATCCTGGCGTCGCTCGGTCATGGCCAGCCGCTCTACATGGCCTTCTACGCGGCGATGATCGTGTTCTTCGCCTTCTTCTACACGGCGATCGTCTTCAACCCGAAGGACACCGCGGACCAATTGAAGAAGCATTCGGGCTTCATCCCGGGCTATCGCCCGGGCGAGCGTACCGCGGATTATATTGACTATGTGCTCACCCGCATCACAGTCGTCGGCGCCATCTATCTGGTGCTGGTGTGTCTGCTGCCCGAGTTCCTGATTTCAGCGACTGGCGTACCGTTCTACCTTGGTGGCACTTCGCTCCTGATCGTGGTCAGTGTAACGCTCGATACGGTGGCGCAGATTCAGGGTCACCTGATCGCGCACCAGTATGAGGGCCTGATCAAGAAGTCGAAGCTGCGCGGGGGGAAAAAGGCCAGATGAGGTTGATATTGCTTGGACCGCCGGGGGCGGGCAAGGGGACACAAGCACTGAGACTGGTAGAACGACACGGCATCCCACAGCTTTCCACGGGGGACATGCTGCGTGCTGCTGTCCAGGCCGGCACCGAAGTCGGCAAGCGCGCCAAAGCGGTGATGGACGCTGGCGAACTGGTGTCCGACGCTATCGTCAACGCCATTGTGGCCGAGCGCATCGATCAAGCTGATTGCGCAAACGGCTTCATCCTTGACGGGTATCCCCGAACTCTGGTGCAAGCGGACGCCGTTGAGGAAATGCTGTCGGATCGCGGACTGGAGCTAGATGCGGTCATCGAATTTGTCGTCGATGACAAGGCGCTGGTTGGCCGAATCGTCAAGCGCGCCGAAGAAGCCAAGGCCGCAGGCCTGCCGGTGC
Organism: Mesorhizobium sp. M1182; assembly: GCF_040318335.1. Taxonomy (NCBI): domain Bacteria; kingdom Pseudomonadati; phylum Pseudomonadota; class Alphaproteobacteria; order Hyphomicrobiales; family Phyllobacteriaceae; genus Mesorhizobium; species Mesorhizobium sp. M1182. The sequence continues at coordinate 202,893 of NZ_JAMYMD010000008.1, read as the reverse complement.
GCAAGGACGACAGTCCAGCGGTGTTCGAAGAACGCTTGAGGGAATATTACAAGAAAACCTCGCCGCTGATCGGCTACTACTACGCCAAGGGTAAACTCAGGGGCGTCGATGGCATGGCCGACATCGATGCGGTGACGCAGCAGATCGAGGCGGTGCTCAGGGCGACGACCCGGCGGGTTGGCCAGGCGGCCGGCTAGAGAATCGAACGATTGCGCTTGACTGGAGCGGTCCGCTGGGGTATGGCGGCCCGTCTTCCTATCAGGCATGAGGCTTGCTTGTCCGCAAGGGCAAGGCAGGCCGCTTTGAACTGGAAACTCCCGCAAGGGCCGGCCTCCACCGGACGCGGGGCAACTTGAAGCGCCGGCTCGCCCGGCCTATATGGAGAAGAGAAGAACATGGCTCGTATAGCCGGCGTCAACATTCCGACCAACAAGCGCGTTGTCATTGCGCTTCAATACATTCACGGCATTGGCAAGAAGTTCGCCCAGGAGATCGTCGACAAGGTCGGCATCCCGGCCGAGCGCCGCGTCAACCAACTGACCGACGCGGAAGTGCTGCAGATCCGCGAGACCATCGACCGCGACTACCAGGTCGAGGGCGACCTGCGCCGCGAAGTGTCGATGAACATCAAGCGGCTCATGGACCTCGGCTGCTACCGCGGCCTGCGTCACCGTCGCTCGCTGCCGGTTCGTGGCCAGCGCACGCACACCAATGCGCGCACCCGTAAGGGCCCGGCCAAGTCGATTGCCGGAAAGAAGAAGTAATTTAGGGCAGTAAGGGGGTAGGGCAGTAAGGCAATAGGGACGGCAGACATACTGCCCTACTGCCATATTCCCCTACTGCCTTCTCCCTGGTGGAGCCGCTGGCATTACGGCGGTGTAGAGATCAACTGAAAGGACTATCATGGCCAAGGAAGCCGCTCGTGTTCGCCGTCGCGAACGCAAGAATATCTCGTCGGGCGTTGCCCACGTCAATTCGACCTTCAACAACACGATGATCACCATCACCGACGCACAGGGCAATTCGATTGCCTGGTCGTCGGCCGGAGCACAAGGCTTCAAGGGATCGCGCAAGTCGACCCCTTTCGCTGCCCAGATGGCTGCCGAAGATGTTGCCAAGAAGGCTCAGGAACACGGCATGCGCATGCTCGAGGTCGAGGTCTGTGGACCCGGCTCCGGTCGTGAATCGGCGTTGCGCGCACTGCAGGCAGCAGGGTTCACCATCACCTCGATCCGTGATGTGACGCCGATCCCGCACAACGGCTGCCGTCCGCGCAAGAAGCGCCGCGTCTAAAGAATTTACCGAACGCCGCGCGAGCGCCTCAAGGGCGCTCCTCCACGGCATTCCAGGTCGCCCGCCACGATTGGATGGTGGCGGGACAACGGAAGGAAAGCACTATGATCCAGAAAAATTGGCAAGAACTGATCAAGCCGAACAAGATCGAGTTCTCGTCGAAGAAGAAGACGCTGACCACGCTGGTCGCCGAGCCGCTCGAGCGCGGCTTCGGCCTCACCCTAGGCAACGCGCTGCGCCGCGTGCTTCTGTCTTCGCTGCGTGGCGCGGCTGTAACCGCCGTGCAGATCGACGGCGTTCTGCATGAATTCTCGTCCATCGCCGGCGTCCGCGAGGACGTGACCGACATCGTTTTGAACATCAAGGAAATCGCCATCCGCATGGAAGGCGACGGCCCCAAGCGCATGGTCGTCCGCAAGCAGGGACCGGGCGCGGTTCTCGCCGGCGACATCCAGACGGTCGGCGACGTCGAGATCCTCAATCCCGACCACGTCATCTGCACGTTGGACGAAGGCGCTGAAATCCGCATGGAATTCACCGTCGATACCGGCAAGGGCTATGTGCCGGCCGACCGTAACCGCGCCGAGGACGCGCCGATCGGGCTGATCCCCGTCGACAGCCTATATTCGCCGGTCAAGAAGGTCTCCTACAAGGTCGAGAACACCCGCGAGGGCCAGGTTCTCGACTATGACAAGCTGACCATGACCATCGAGACCGACGGTTCGATTTCGGGCGAGGACGCGGTGGCCTTCGCCGCTCGCATCCTGCAGGACCAGCTCGGCCTGTTCGTCAATTTCGACGAGCCGCAGAAGGAAGTCGCTGCCGAACAGGTTACCGAGCTTGCCTTCAACCCGGCGCTGCTCAAGAAGGTCGACGAACTCGAGCTTTCGGTGCGTTCGGCCAACTGCCTGAAGAACGATAACATCGTCTATATCGGCGATCTGATCCAGAAGACCGAAGCCGAGATGCTGCGCACCCCGAACTTCGGCCGCAAATCGCTGAACGAGATCAAGGAAGTCCTGGCGGCGATGGGCCTTCATCTCGGCATGGAAGTGCCGGACTGGCCGCCGGAAAACATCGAAGACCTCGCCAAGCGTTACGAAGATCAATATTAAGCATGATCCCGAACCGAAGGTCAGCGCAGCAAAAAGTTGCAGACTTTTCGGACAAGATCATGCGGCTAACCAACTGAGGCTCAGGCCTCTTGAAACCGCAATGAAGGAGAAGAGCCATGCGCCACGGATTTAAAGGCCGCCGGTTCGCCCGCAGCATAAGCCATCGCAAGTCGATGTTTGCCAACCTTGCCGTGTCGCTTATCGAGCACGAGCAGATCCTCACCACGCTGCCGAAGGCGAAGGATTTGCGTCCGATCGTCGAAAAGCTGGTGACGCTCGGCAAGCGCGGCGACCTGCACGCCCGCCGCCAGGTTATTGCCCAGATCGGCAATGAAGGCGTCGTCAAGCGCCTGTTCGATACCATCGCGCCGCGCTACGCCACCCGCAACGGCGGCTATCTGCGCATCATGAAGGCCGGCTTCCGCCACGGTGACAATGCCGCAATGGCGGTCATCGAATTCGTCGACCGCGACACCTCGGCCAAGGGCGCCGGCGACCGTGCCCGCATCGAGGCCGAAGGCACCGAAGAGGAAGCCGCAGCCGCATAAGGCTTGGTTTTTCTGAGTGAGTTTAAGGGGCCTGCGGCCCCTTTTTCATTGGGGTGGCTGCCTCTTACCGAGCAAAGTTGAGGTAGTTTCTTCCGCTTATTGACTTCCAATCAATCGCCTTTGTTATTTGCTCGATTGCGGGATGCGAATAGGAATAAATACTGTCGACCTCCGTTCGGTGATCGATATCGCTTATCAATTGGGACACAGTCACGCCGTTCAGATATTTTTCGGCGTCCCGATCTTCGATGAAGTCGGTATCAACGCGGAAATGAATCTGAATGGGACCCGCGCAGATGTTCAGGTCGATATCATTCCTCGATGCGACGTAGAAGACCATAGCTTCTTCTGGTGTCCACAGGCCTGCAGCCAGGAATTCCGATGGCTTTGTTCTGCTGTCGAACCCATCCATTGAAAGAGCAAATTGGTCGGTTATGCGCTCGGTCTTGCCGCGGATGGCATGCACATGTTCGATCTGAAACCAATTCAGATTGTGAGGCGGCTCGTTATCAAAGGAAGCTTCGAGCTGACCATATATCCAATAGACGGGAATCGTCTCGGCATACTTGGTGATCCAATCATCCGGCGCGCCGAACGCTTCGGCAATTTCGATCATTTTCATGCCGGGGATAACAGGCCCCAAAGTGCCGGTCACCAAAAAATCACGGAATGAAACGAGCTGTTTTTTCATTTGCCGACACGGCTTTCCGGTTTCGCCTCGACCTATAACTGCTTTGCCGCCCAAAATAATCGGATTTCAGCGGCTTAGCCTTTCATTTTGCACAATCGTCAGGACAATGGCGCCCGACTTGGAGGATTCGGAATGCGCGTTAAACGGCTGTCCCTTGTTCTGATCTGCGCCTTGATGGCGCTGGCCATCGTGCCGGCGGCCAGGCACGCGCTGGCGGAGGAGAACAAGCCAGACCCCGGTTTGTCCGACGTGCTGACGGATCTATTGCATGGCGTCGAAGGCGAAAACGCCACTTCCGGCCCCGACAAGCGCGTGCCGTTCGGCCGCGAGGAGGTGCAACTGTCCTTCGCGCCGCTGGTCAAGCAGACAGCGCCGGCCGTGGTCAATGTCTACGCCTCGCAAACCGCCAAGGTGACGTCGCCCTTCGACGGCGATCCGTTCTTCGAGGAGTTCTTCGGCCGTTCGCAGCCGCGCGCGCAGTCTTCGCTCGGTTCGGGGGTGCTGGTCGATCCCACCGGCGTTGTGGTCACCAATTTCCACGTCGTCAAGAACGCTGACCAGGTCAAGGTAGCGACCGCCGACGGGCGCGAATTCGACAGCAAGGTGCTGCTCAAGGATGAGACGCTCGACCTCGCCGTGCTCAAGATTTCTTCTGACAAGCCGTTCCCGGTGATCGCTATCGGCGATTCCGACGCGCTCGAGGTCGGTGATCTGGTGCTGGCGATCGGCAATCCGTTCGGTGTCGGCCAGACCACCACCAGCGGCATCATTTCGGCGGTGGCGCGCAGCCATATCGGCGTCTCCGATTCCAGCTTCTTCATCCAGACCGACGCCGCCATCAACCCCGGCAATTCCGGTGGCGCGCTGGTCAACATGGGAGGGCAGCTGATCGGCATCAACACGGCGATCTATAGCCGTAGCGGCGGCTCGATCGGCATCGGCTTTGCCATCCCTTCGAACATGGTTCGCGCCTTCGCCGACGCGGCTAAGGCCGGGCTCGACTTCTTCGAGCGGCCGTATGCCGGTGCCGAGTTCGAGGCGGTGACGCCGCAGATTGCCGAATCGCTCGGCATGGACAAACCGACCGGTGCGCTGGTTTCTTCGGTCGAAGAGGCGGGACCCGCCGCCAAGGCAGGGCTCAAGCCGGGCGACGTAGTGCTGTCGCTCAACGGCAAGCCGGTCGAGAGCGTCGGGGCGCTGGACTACCGGATGGCGACGCTGTCGATTGGTACGAATGCCAGCTTCGGCGTTCTGAGCAAGGGTCAGCAGGCGACGATGGACATCGCGCTGGAACGGCCGCCTGAGGGCGCCAAAGCGGCGGAACTCACATTGCGCGGCCGCAGCCCGTTTTCCGGTGCCAAGGTTGCTGAACTGTCGCCACGGCTTGCCCAACGGCTCGGTCTGCGCACCGATGCCAAAGGCGTCACCGTGGTTGACACCAACCGCGATTCGCCTGCTGCCGATTTTGGCTTCCAGCCAGGCGACATCGTGCGTGAGGTCAATGGCCTGACGATCGACAAGGCGGCGACCTTGGAACAGGTAGCCCAGCAGGATACGCGCTGGTGGCGCTTTACCGTCGAGCGCGGCGGGCAGATACTGCGCCAGGTGTTGCGTTACTGAGCCCGACCGTCAGCATGATCGGACTCCAGGCAGAAGAAGTTGCATGGCCGATCTGTTCAGTGTCGACGAACCGGAAAAGACGCCGCCCGGCAGGCCGCTGGCGGACCGTCTGCGCCCGAAGAACCTCGGCGAGGTCGTCGGCCAGGAGCATCTGACCGGACCCGACGGCGCGCTGACGCGGCTGATCGGCTCCGGCTCGCTCGGCTCGATGATCTTCTGGGGCCCGCCCGGCACCGGCAAGACAACGGTCGCACGGCTGCTTGCCGGCGAGACAAGCCTCGCCTTCGAACAGATCTCGGCCGTGTTTTCCGGCGTTGCCGACCTGAAGAAAGTGTTCGAGGCAGCGAAGCTGCGCCGCTCGAACGGCCGCCAGACGCTGCTGTTCGTCGACGAGATCCATCGCTTCAACCGCGCCCAGCAGGACAGTTTTCTGCCCGTGATGGAAGACGGCACCGTCGTGCTGGTCGGCGCCACCACGGAGAATCCATCCTTCGAGCTTAACGCCGCGCTTTTGTCGCGCGCGCGTGTGCTGGTCTTTCACTCACTCGGCGAGGACAGTATCGCCAAGCTGCTGGCGCGGGCCGAAGAGGCAGAGGGCAGGGCGCTGCCGCTCGATGAAGACGCGCGGGCGATGCTCATCCGCATGAGCGACGGCGACGGCCGCGCGGCGCTGACGCTCGCCGAAGAGGTCTGGCGCGCAGCGAAATCAAAGGAGGTGTTCGGCGCCGAAGCTCTGCAGCGCATCGTCCAGCGCCGCGCGCCGATCTACGACAAGGGACAGGACGGCCACTACAATTTGATCTCCGCCTTGCACAAATCGGTGCGCGGCTCCGACCCCGACGCGGCACTCTACTATCTCGCCCGCATGTTCGACGCCGGCGAAGATCCGCTTTATCTCGGGCGCCGGTTGGTGCGCATGGCGATGGAGGATATCGGGCTGGCCGACCCGCAGGCGCTCGTCGTCGCTAACGCCGCCAAGGACGCCTATGACTATCTGGGCTCGCCCGAGGGCGAACTGGCCTTCGCCGAGGCGACCGTCTATCTCGCCACCGCGCCGAAATCCAATGCAGTCTATACCGCGTTCAAGGCCGCCACACAGGCGGCGAAGGAATTCGGTTCGCTGCTGCCGCCCAAGCACATTCTCAATGCTCCGACCAAGCTGATGAAACAGGAAGATCACGGCGCCGGCTATCGCTACGACCACGACGAGCCCGACGCTTTTTCCGGCCAGGACTATTTTCCGGAGAAGATGGGAAGGCAGACATTCTACGACCCGCCCGAGCGCGGCTTCGAGCGCGATATCAGGAAGCGGCTGGATTATTGGGCCAAGCGGCGCAGCGAGCGGGAAAAGTAGCTGCCAGTCGCACACTGGTGTGATCGCCGTTGTCTGGCGGGATAAAAAACCCTATCAAGATGCGCCTTCGGCCGGCGGACAGGCCAGAAACGTACCGACGATATTCAGAACGGAATCGCGCCTGGCGCGTGGAAAAATGACAAAAAGAACTCGCAAGACCCTCCGGAAGTTCGCCATAGCGATCCCGCTGCTGGCGCTCGGCTTCTATTTCATTCCCATCCTGACGACAATTTTCATTGTCCTCGGCCTGATCGACGTGTTGCGCAACGACAACAAGAACTGGGCCCTGTTCAGTGGTTATTTCCTCGGCAACGGCATCTTCACCTGGCTGCTTTCGCCCTTCAATCTGCTGGTCGATCTGCTGTGCTACAGAAACCGCGGTGTCTGGAAACTGGACCAGTTTCCTCCGGACTATCAGCGTGAGGTCAACGAGGTTCTGGACGTCTTCAAAGCGCGCAAGGACGAGATCATCGCCGATATCGACGCCAATTTCGGCAGCGGCCGGCGCGGCATGTATGTCTACCAGTGGTATGGCAAGCACAAAATCGACAGCGTTGCCGAATTCAACAAGGATTTCAAATACATCAAGACCATCGCCGTGTCGGTGTTTAGGGGCAGGGAATCGACCTCCTGGCATTTCGGACCGCTGCGGCTCAGCCTGCGCATTCTCTACAATCTTCTCCCGGTGAAGGCCGAGGTTTTCGTCGAGTGCAACAACGCCAGGAACTACTGGCACGACAATCCGCTCTATATTTTCGACGACACGCTGCTGCACCGATCGGTCAACGAATATGATGGGCGCCGCTACTGCGTGTTCATGGACATCATCCGGCCATCGCCATTTCCCGGCCTGATTGCCGCTCTTCTCGCCATCGTTTCGGTCAGCGTCGAGCGCATCAATGCCATGTTCTACAAGAACTGGAAGATGATCGGCTCCAGCAAGCCGAAGAAGGCCGGAGCCGCCTGACACCATGGTGTGACCGGCGCGAGGGAGCACGATGTATCATCTGTTGCTTGTCTGCCTTGGTGGCGCGATCGGTGCAATGGCCCGCTTCTTCCTGTCCGGCTTCGTCGCCCGCCGGGTCGGCGAGACCTTTCCCTGGGGCACTATGGCCGTCAATGTCTCGGGAGCGTTTGCAATCGGCGTCGTTGCGCATGCGGTGGCGCGCGACGGCATGCCCGCCATCTGGGCCTTTACCGTTACCGGCGGCCTCGGCTGCTATACCACGGTTTCTTCCTTCAGCCTGCAGACGCTGGCGCTGGCGCGCGAGGGCGAATGGCGGCGCGCCGGCGGAAATGTGCTGCTTTCGGTTTTTCTGAGCCTCGGCGGCGTGACGCTAGGCTTTGCCGCCGGAAGTCTTCTGATTGGCGGCGGGGCGCGGTGAGCGGCCCGCGGAAGCTCCGCCACGACGGGACGGACACTGCCGCGGCAGGGCATGCGGCGCGCCTCATTGGCCGTCGCAGAACCAACGAAACGGTTCGGCTCTATGCGACCGTGGCCGCAGGCAGCATGATCGGCGGTGTGTTGCGGGCGCTTGCCTCATCGACGAGCACTGCCCTGTGGGGCGCTGGATTTCCCTTCGGCACGCTCCTCGTCAATATTGTTGGCTCGTTCCTCATCGGCTTCTACGCGACATTGACGGGACCGGATGGTCGCGTCTTCGCCGGTCCGCTGCAACGTCAATTCTTCCTGGCCGGCTTCTGCGGCGGCCTGACGACCTTCTCCGCTTTCAGCCTTGAAACACTCATCCTCGCGCAAGGGGGGAGGTTTGTGGCGGCGGGACTCAATATCGCGATCTCCGTGGTGGCCTGGCTTGCCGCCGTCTGGCTTGGCCACATCTTTGCAGTTCGGCTCAACCGGCTGAGAGGGTCCAGGCAATGAAGATACCAACACAGGCACAATTGCTGCGCATCTTTATCGGCGAAAACGACAGGGCAGATGGCCGTCCGCTGTATGAGGTTATTGTGCTGAGGGCCCGCGAAATGCAAATAGCCGGCGCGACCGTCCTGCGCGGCGCGATGGGGTTCGGCCATTCCAGCCGGCTTCACACCACGAAGATCCTCCGCCTATCGGAGGATCTGCCACTCGTCATCGAGATCGTCGATGACGAGGAAAAATTGGCCGCTTTCCTGCCCGTGCTTGAAACAATCATGACAAGTGGTTTGATTACGCTGGAGAAAGTTCAGGTTCTGCAATATGGAACCGACAACGAATAAGCGAGTGAGATTGCGGGTACCGGCGAATGCCGTTGCATGCCTGCAAAACGGCGATTGGAATCATGGCAGGCGTTGAACAGATCACAGTGGACGCCGGCGAGGCGGGCATGCGGCTCGATCGCTGGTTCAAGAGCCATTTCCCCGGTCTCGGTTTCGGTCATCTGCAGAAGCTGCTGCGTTCCGGCCAGATCCGCGTCGACGGCGGCAGGGTGAAGGCCGATACCCGCGTCGAAGCCGGCCAGACGGTGCGTGTGCCGCCGCTCGAAGTGGACAAGAAAGGCGAAAGCCCGCTCACCGGTCATTCGATCCGCAACCAGGGCGACGCCGACGTTTTGGCAAAGATGCTGATCCATGAGGACCCGAAGGTCTTCGTCTTCAACAAGCCGGCCGGCCTGGCAGTGCAGGGCGGCTCGGGCGTCACCCGCAATGTCGACGACATGCTGGAAGCCTGGCGCAACCAGAAGGGCGAGAAGCCGCGCCTGGTGCACCGGCTCGACCGCGATACGTCGGGCGTGCTGGTTGTCGCCCGTACAAGGCTCGCCGCCATGAAGCTCGCCGAAGCGTTCCGGGCGCGTGAGACGAAGAAAACCTACTGGGCGCTGGTCAAGGGCGTGCCGCCGAAGCGCGAGGACAAGATCTCGACCTGGTTGATCAAGGAACCGACGCCCGACGGCGATCGTGTGCGCATAGCCAAGCACGGCGAAAAGGGCGCCGATCACGCCGTGTCCTATTACCGCATAGTCGAGCAGGCGGCGCAGACGCTGTCCTGGCTGGAAATGGAACCCTACACCGGGCGCACCCACCAGCTTCGCGTCCATGCCGCCCATATCGGTTGCCCGATCATCGGCGACCCCAAATATTTCGAGGCCGACACCAATTGGGATTTTCCAGGCGGCATGCAGAACCGGCTGCATCTGCACGCGCGCCGCATCGTTATCCCGCATCCCGACAAGGGCTTTGTCGACGTCACCGCACCGATGCCGCCGCATATGCGCCAGAGCTGGAACCTGCTCGGTTTCGACGAGCAGAGTGCCGAGGACTAGCGCTGGTGGGCGTCGCCACAGAAACCCTCGACCGCCGTGACGCGGTCGATCTGGCGGCAGCCGCCATCATGGTTGGGCTGACTTTTTCCTGGGGGCTGAACTACGTCGCCGCCAAGATCTCCTATGCCGGCTACGATCCCGTTTTCCTGTCGATCGCCCGCTCGGTGATCGGCGGCTTGTGTGTTTTCGGCTGGTGCCGCTGGCGCGGCATTGCGCTGTTCACGCCCGACAAGACCCTCGTCGCCGGCATTCTGGCCGGCGCGCTTTTCGGTTTCGAGTTCCTGTTTCTCTATGTCGGGCTCGAGCACACCACTGTCGTGCGCAACACTTTGCTGGTCAACACCATGCCGTTCTGGATGCTGGTCGGCGGTCATTTCCTGCTGGGCGAAAGCATCACGGTACGCAAGCTCGTTGGTCTTCTGCTCGCTTTCGCCGGACTGATCGCGGTGTTTTCAGATAAACTGAGCGCCAATGGCGGCGCAACATTGGGCGGCGATTTGCTCAGTCTCGGTGCCGGCATTCTGTGGGCCGTGACCAATATCGTCATCAAGCGGTCGAAGCTGGTGACGGCCAGCGCCGAAAAGCTGCTGCTCTATCAGCTGGCCGGAGCCGCTGTCGTCGGCATTTTGGTGATGCCCTTTGCCGGGCCGCCCGTCCGCAGCTTTACTCTTCTGCCGACCTTGGCTCTGCTGTTCCAGGCCGTCTATGTCGTCGCCTTCACCTATGTGCTGTGGTTCTGGCTGCTGCGGCGCTACCCTGCATCTGGACTGTCGAGCTTCACTTTCCTGTCGCCGGTGTTTGGTGTGCTGTGCGGCGCCGTGTTCTTGAACGAGCCGCTGACCGTTCGTATCTTCCTGGCACTCGCCCTGATCGCCGCCGGACTCATCATCGTCAACCGGCCGGTCCGAAAACAAAGTCCCGGATGAGCATGCGCGATATATTGAACGACCTCGAAGCTGGAAAGCAGCTCTCCGATCCGGACCCGGTGCGTCGCGCCCAGATCCAGATGAAGACGCCGCTGCCGAAGCGCTTCTACAAGACCGTCGCGGTAGCACCGGTCGAAGACGGTTTTGCCGTCCATCTCGACGGCAAGCCCGTCCGCACGCCGGCCAAGGCGCTGCTGGCGCTGCCGACCGAAAAGGCGGCTGCTCTGGTCGCCGAGGAATTCGCCGCACAGGAGGAGACCATCAACCCGGTGACGATGCCGGTGATGCGTCTGGTCAATACGGCAATCGATGGCGTCGCCAGTGATCCCCAGGCCGTGCTGGAGGACATCCTGCGCTTTGCCTCGTCCGATCTGCTCTGCTACCGCGCCGATGCGCCCCAAGGACTCGTCGACCGGCAGAACGAGCTTTGGGATCCGGTCATCGACTGGGTGCGCAGCGCTCTCGGCGCCCGGTTCCATCTTGCCGAAGGCGTGATCCATGTCGAACAGCCGCGCGAGAGTATCGCGCTGCTTGGCCAGCATCTTGCCCAACGTGCCGATCCGCTGCGCCTTGCCGCCATCCACGTCATGACGTCGCTGACCGGATCGGCGCTGCTGGCGCTGGCCGTCGACTTCGGCGAGCTCGACGGCGAGGCGGCCTGGGCTGCCGGTCATGTCGACGAGGACTGGCAGGCCGAGCAATGGGGCCATGATGCCGAGGCCGTCGCGCACCGCGCGGCCCGCAAGCGCGACATGATGGCGGCAGTCACGCTGCTCGAAGCTCTCAAAGGCTGACCGCACCGTCGTTTCTATTTCGCACTGCACATTAGACCAAAGTCATAATCCCAAAGACGGTCTGCCTCTGGACGGCGCTTTCTGTCATTTTTGTACTGGTGGCTGCACTGAGTCTGCGTTCCGAGGAAACGCGGACGATGACGCGCAGCATCGAGGACTGATGGAATCACACGGGAGGATACGCTCATGGCAATGGCATCGACCGCCGGCAAAACAAGCCGCGGCATGACGCGCGAGGAGAAGAAGGTCATCTTCGCTTCCTCGCTCGGCACCGTTTTCGAATGGTACGATTTTTATCTCTACGGCTCGCTGGCAGTGTTCATTGGCTCGACTTTTTTCAGTCCAACCATTCCGGAAGCGACGCGCAATATTTTCGCGCTGCTGGCGTTTGCCGCTGGCTTCCTCGTGCGCCCGTTCGGCGCACTGCTGTTCGGCCGCATCGGCGACCTTGTCGGCCGTAAATACACTTTCCTTGTCACCATGACGATCATGGGCCTGTCGACCTTCCTGGTCGGCTTGCTGCCTGGCTATGCGACTTTGGGCATCGCCGCTCCCGTGATCCTGATCATCTTGCGCATGTTGCAAGGCCTGGCGCTCGGTGGCGAGTATGGCGGTGCCGCCACCTATGTCGCCGAGCATGCACCCGACGATCGCCGCGGCTACTACACGTCGTGGATACAGACGACGGCAACGCTCGGCCTGTTCCTGTCGCTGATCGTCATCCTGATCGTCCAGGGGTCGATGACCAAGGAAACCTACGCCGCCTGGGGCTGGCGCATTCCGTTCATCGTTTCCTTCCTCCTCCTCGGCATTTCGATCTGGATCCGGCTGTCGCTTTCTGAATCGCCGACCTTCCAGCGCATGAAGGACGAAGGCAAAGGCTCCAAGGCGCCGCTGTCAGAAGCCTTCGGTCAGTGGAAGAACGCCAAGATCGCGCTGCTGGCGCTGCTCGGCCTCACGGCCGGTCAGGCCGTAGTTTGGTACAATGGCCAGTTCTACGCGCTGTTCTTCTTGCAGAACGTGCTCAAGGTCGATCCGCAATCGGTCAACATCATGATCGCGATTGCTCTGGCTGTTGGCTCGATCTTCTTCGTCGTGTTCGGCTGGCTCTCCGACAAGATCGGCCGCAAGCCGATTATCATGGCCGGCCTTGCACTGGCGATCGTCTGCACCTTCCCGTTGTTCAAGGCGCTGACCTGGGCAGCCAACCCGGCGCTCGCCACAGCGCAGCAGAACACCCGTGCGACGGTGACCGCGGCACCGGGAGACTGCAAGTTCCAGTTCAACCCGGTGGGCACGGCGAAGTTCACCACGTCCTGCGATATCGCCACCTCGTTTCTGACCAAGAACTCGGTGCCTTATGACGTAGTGGCCACGGCAGCGCCCGGCACTGCTGCGTCGGTCAAAATCGGCAACGAGACGGTTGAGTCGTATGACGCCACCGCAGCCGGCGATCAAGCCAAGGCCAAGGACGCTGTTTTCGCCAAGGCGGTAAACACGGCGCTTCAGGACGGCGGCTATCCGCTGAAACGGGCAGCGGCGAAGGTGCCGGATCAGAAGCTCGAAGCCTTCATCGCGGCCAATCCCGAACTGAAGCTCGATGCGGCCGCGATCCGCGCCGGCGAGAAGGCGATGGTTCCGACCGACCAGGCGATCAAGGACAAGCTGCTGACTGCCGATGAGGCTGCGGGAGCTCCCGAGGTCACCGTCTACACCGTACCGGGCGGCGGTCCCTTCGCCATGTTCGCCGACCCGGCGGCGGTCAACTGGCCGATGACGATCGGTATCCTGCTCATCCTCGTGATCTTCGTCACGATGGTCTACGGGCCGATCGCCGCGATCCTGGTCGAGATGTTCCCGACCCGCATCCGCTACACCGGCATGTCGCTGCCCTACCATATCGGCAATGGCTGGTTCGGCGGGCTGCTGCCGGCGACGGTGTTCGCGCTCAGCGCCTACAAGGGCGATATCTACTACGGACTCTGGTACCCGGTGGTGATCGCGGCGATGTCGCTGATCATCGGCATGGTCTTTGTCAGGGATACGCTCGGAACGGACCTGCACACCAAACAGTAGCCGGCCTGTCCGGTTCAAAGCAAAGCCCGGCGCGAGCGCTCGCGCCGGGCTTTTTCAATTTATCGAGCGCAGGGCTTAGCTCTTCCGATCCTGGTTCGCTTCCTCGATCGCTGCCTCATGATACCAGGCACTTCCGAAATCCGTGCGGTTGCGCAACGAAGCAAGTTCTGCCGCGAACTTAGCCTTTCCGCTTAAATTTGAGGCAGAAGCGCGCGCTGCCACGGGGAACATCAGGATTTTGGCCGACTGACGAGTGGAAGTGATTTCCATTGTCGGTTTCCTTTCTTCGACAGAACCTTGCCGATTCAACCTTTCCCCAACATAGGTTCAGCAATCGAAATAGGCAATATGATTACGAAAAGATCAGTACTTGCATATTATTTGTGCAAAATGTGCTTGTGGATGATCCGAACGCAGCATGACAGCGGACCAGCGATTTTGGGCGGATACAACCTCACTTTTGCCGCATCCATCGCCGGCGAGAATGGCACACGAATTGCATTTTAGTAATCCGGCAGGTCGGCTGCTGGATAGGCCGGCTCGCCCCGGCGCCATCCAGGGTTCGGTGATCAAGCAACGAGAGGCTAGAATGACGAAATACAAGCTCGAGTACATTTGGCTCGATGGATACACCCCGGTTCCCAATCTTCGCGGAAAGACGCAGGTCAAGGACTACGCCGAGTTTCCGACGCTCGACCAGCTTCCGCTGTGGGGCTTCGACGGTTCTTCGACCATGCAGGCCGAGGGCCACAGCTCCGACTGCGTTTTGAAGCCGGTCGCCGTTTATCCGGATCCCGCCCGCACTAATGGCGCGCTCGTCATGTGCGAGGTCATGATGCCGGACGGCGTCACGCCGCATGCGTCCAACAAACGCGCCACCATCCTCGACGACGAGGGCGCCTGGTTCGGCTTCGAGCAGGAGTATTTCTTCTACAAGGACGGCCGCCCGCTCGGCTTCCCCGAGAGCGGCTATCCGGCGCCGCAAGGCCCGTACTATACCGGCGTCGGCTATAGCAATGTCGGCTCCGTCGCCAGGCAGATCGTCGAGGAGCATCTCGACCTTTGCCTTGCCGCCGGCATCAACCATGAAGGCATCAACGCCGAAGTGGCCAAAGGCCAGTGGGAATTCCAGATCTTCGGCAAGGGCTCCAAGAAGGCCGCCGACCAGATGTGGATGGCACGCTATTTGATGCAGCGCCTGACCGAGAAATACGGCATCGACATCGAATATCACTGCAAGCCGCTCGGCGACACCGACTGGAACGGCTCGGGCATGCATGCCAACTTCTCGACAGCCTATATGCGCGAAGTCGGCGGCAAGGCGTATTTCGAAGCGCTGATGGCGGCTTTCGACAAGAACCTGATGGATCATATCGCCGTCTACGGGCCGGACAACGACAAGCGTTTGACCGGCAAGCACGAGACCGCGCCGTGGAACAGGTTCAGCTATGGCATCGCCGATCGCGGTGCCTCGATCCGCGTGCCGCACTCCTTCATCAACAACGGCTACAAGGGCTATCTCGAGGATCGCCGGCCGAATTCGCAGGGCGACCCCTACCAGATCGCCTCGCAGATATTGAAGACGATCGCCTCCGTCCCGACCAGCGCCGAGGTTTCGGCCGCGGCTTGAGCATTCGTCATGGCGTGGACCTCAGGTCTGCGCTGTGACTTTCTCTCCAATCGCACCACAATAAAAAACCCCGGCGTCTCTGCCGGGGTTTTTTTATTGGCTGCAACGATCCGGATCACACCGAATAATACATATCGTATTCGACCGGATGCGGGGTCATTTCGAAGCGCATTACCTCGGCCATCTTGAGCTCGATATAGCTGTCGATCTGGTCGTCGTCGAAGACGCCGCCGGCCTTCAGGAAGCCGCGGTCCTTGTCGAGGCTCTGCAGGGCTTCGCGCAGCGAGCCGCAGACGGTCGGGATTTTCTTCAATTCCTTCGGCGGCAGATCGTAGAGATCCTTGTCCATCGGCTGTCCCGGGTGGATCTTGTTCTTGATGCCGTCGAGGCCGGCCATCAGCATGGCGGCGAAGGCGAGATAGGGGTTCGCGCCCGGATCGGGAAAGCGGACCTCGACGCGCTTGGATTTCGGCGATGAGCCGAACGGAATGCGGCAGGAGGCCGAGCGGTTGCGTGCCGAATAGGCGAGCAGCACCGGCGCCTCATAGCCCGGCACCAGGCGCTTGTAGGAGTTGGTCAGCGGGTTGGTGAAGGCGTTGATCGCCTTGGCATGCTTGATGATGCCGCCGATATAGAACAGGCAGCTTTCCGACAGGCCGGCATATTCGTTGCCGGCGAAGGTCGGCTTGCCTTCCTTCCAGATCGACTGGTGGACATGCATGCCCGAGCCATTGTCGCCGAACACCGGCTTCGGCATGAAAGTGGCCGTCTTCCCATAGGCGTTGGCGACCTGGTGCACGACATATTTATAGATCAGCATCTTGTCGGCGTTGCGGACCAGCGTGTCGAACTTGATGCCGAGCTCGTGCTGGGCGGCGGCCACTTCGTGATGGTGCTTTTCAACGCGCACGCCCATCTCGGCGAGCACGGTGAGCATTTCCGAGCGCATGTCCTGTGCCGAATCGACCGGCGGCACCGGGAAATAACCGCCCTTGATGCGCGGCCGGTGACCGAGGTTGCCGGTCTCGTAGTCGGTATCGTCATTGGACGGCAGTTCGGTGGAATCCAGCCTGAAGCCGGTGTTGTAGGGGTCGGCCTTATACTTGACATCGTCGAAGACGAAGAACTCGGCTTCCGGGCCGACGAAGATCTGGTCGCCGATGCCTTCGGCCTTCATGTAGGCCTCGGCTTTTTTAGCGGTGCCGCGCGGGTCGCGATTGTAGGACTCCCCGGAGATCGGATCGAGGATGTCGCACAGGATGACCATGGTCGACTGCGCGAAGAACGGGTCCATATGCACCGTATCGGAATCCGGCATCAGCACCATGTCAGACTCGTTGATCGCCTTCCAGCCGGCGATCGAGGAACCATCGAACATGACGCCATCGGCAAACATGTCTTCCTCGACCTCGACGACATCCATCGTAACGTGCTGCAGTTTGCCCTTCGGATCGGTGAAGCGCAGATCGACGAACTTAACGTCGTTGTCCTTGATCTGCTTCATGATGTCTTTGGCTGTCGTCATGTCCCTGCTTCCCTATGTGATGACGTTTTGAACATGGCCTTTTAACGGGAAAATTCAGACGGCGTCCATGCCGGTTTCGCCGGTGCGAATGCGCACCACTTCCTCGATATTGGAGACGAAGATCTTACCGTCGCCGATGCGGCCGGTCTGGGCCGCCTTGCGGATGGCTTCGATCGCGGCTTCGACCGCATCGTCGCCGAGCACGACTTCGATTTTCACCTTCGGCAGGAAGTCGACGACATATTCGGCGCCGCGATAAAGCTCGGTATGGCCCTTCTGGCGGCCAAACCCTTTGGCCTCGGTAACGGTGATACCTTGCAGGCCGGCCTCCTGAAGCGCTTCCTTCACTTCGTCTAGCTTGAACGGCTTGATGATCGCTTCGATCTTTTTCATGTAAAAAGTGGCCTCCACTGCCAAAAAAGACGGGTTGTGAGCCCCGCTTGCGCCTCAATCAAGCACGAACTGTGCCAATTGATGGGGCGCCGAACGGCCTCACATGATTTGGATACCATGCCACGCGGGAATGTACATTCGCGTCATTCGCAGCGTTGGATGCGCCATGAATGCCGCGAGCCTACACACCGCCGGTCCTGCCGTCCGCACAAAAATTGGGCAGATCGGGTATTTCATGGGCAGCTGCGCGCCGTCGTCCCGAACGATGTACGCCGCCAAATTGCTTGGAGACCTTCGTGGTTTGCGTCGGATCAAAAACTGGACAATGCTTGGGGAAATGATGTGCATGTCGCCCGCATGAGCAATGAACTTCTGTCTCCGTCCGAAATGGCTGAGGCCGACCGGCTGGCGATTGCCGCTGGTCCATTCGACGGCATCGGCCTGATGCGCAATGCCGGTGCTGCGGTTGCTGCCGTAGTACTCAAGCGCTACCCGAACGCAACGCGCGTCCATGTGCTTTGCGGCCCCGGCAACAATGGCGGCGACGGCTATGTCGTGGCGCGCATCCTTCGAGAGAGCGCCGTCGACGTCTCGGTATGGGCGTCCGGATCGCCTAAAGGCGGCAGCGATGCGGCAGTCGCTGCCTCGGAGTGCCCGGTTGAAGCTCGGCCGCTGTCGGATTTCGTTGCCGAGACGGGCTCGATCGTGGTCGATGCGCTTTACGGGGCGGGGCTGTCCAAGCCGCTATCCGGCGACCCCGCCAAGGCGATCGATAATGTGGCGGAGTTGAATTCGCCGGTCGTCGCGGTCGACCTGCCGTCGGGCGTCTCCGGTGAGAGCGGCAATGTCCTCGGTCAGGCTTTCCACGCCCGAATCACCGTGACCTTTGCGCGAAAAAAGCCAGGCCATCTTTTGTTACCGGGGCGCGAGCTGTGCGGCGAAATCGTGCTCGCTGATATCGGCATAAGCGACAGTGTTGTTGCGCAGCTTGAACCACGAACATTCGAGAACATTCCGGCGCTCTGGCTTGGCCGCTTTCCGGTTCCGGCCGTCGACGCCCATAAGTATAAACGCGGCCATGTCGGCGTCTTTTCCGGCGGGCCGTCGGCGACGGGTGCTGCGCGGCTGTCGGCGCTTGCCGCGGCCAGGAGCGGGGCAGGGGCCGTCACCTTGCTGTCGCCGGCGAACGCCATCCATGTGAACGCGGCGCATCTGACCTCGATCATGCTGCGCAAGCTAGACACTGTCGCGGATGTGGACGAATTCGTCGGCAGCCGCCGGCCATCGGCCTTCGTGCTCGGCCCGGGATTTGGCATTGGTGAGAAGACGCGCGAATTCGCCCTGGCCGTGCTGAATGGCGCCCATGGGCAGGGCGGCGGGATTGAGGCCTTGGTGCTCGACGCCGACGGCGTCACCTCGTTTCGCGACGCGCCGGATGCCCTGTTCGAAGCCGCCAGCCGGCCGAGCGCGCCGGCTCTGGTGATGACGCCGCATGACGGCGAATTCGCCAGGCTTTTTTCAGATATCGCCGAGGACAAGGACCTGTCCAAACTCGCCAAGGCACGCGCCGCAGCCGAACGGGCCAACGCCACTCTCGTCTACAAGGGTGCCGACACTGTGATTGCGGCCCCCGATGGCCGGGCAGCGATCAACGACAATGGCGCGCCTTGGCTGGCCACCGCCGGTTCGGGCGACGTGCTGTCGGGTATCATCGCCGCGCTGCTGGCGCAGGGCATGCCGGCCTTTGAAGCGGCCTGTGCGGCAGTCTGGATCCATGCCGAGGCCGGCAGCCGTTTCGGACCGGGGCTGATCGCCGAGGACCTGCCGCTGGCGCTGGTGCCGGTCCTGCGCGAGCTCGTTGAAAGCCGCGGGAAGGCTGCCGAATGAACCGCCTGATTGCGCTGCTCGTTGCGATCATTAGTGCCATATCCATGGCGCAGGCCGCGAACGCCGGAACTCCGCTGACCATCGTCGACGACCCGGCCGTTCTCGCCCAGCTTGACGCCAAGGGCTTTGGCCTCGCCGGCATTTTCGGCGTCGATGGCAAGGGCGATTTGAAGACGCTTTACGACAAGGCGCCGGCCTATCACGCGATCGTCGAAACGATTGCAAGCGACGTCGCGGCATTGCGGGCCGAGATGAAGGCCGGCGGGCGCACGCTCTACGAGGTGACCGACGGCAATGTCGGCCGCATCATGGACATGCGCTGGCTGAAGACCGAGGCGGCGCGCTTCCGGCTGGTCGGTATCGTCAACAGGCTCGACCGGCGCGATTTCACCGCGCTGAAAGGTGACGGAAGTTGCGGCGAGGTGCGCCTCATCTATCGCCTAGCTTACAGTTTCCGCAAAAACGGCAAGGTTCTGGCCTCGCGTCTGCCATTCAACTTCAACGCCGTCTACAGCGTGGCGCCCGATGTCGACGGCGGTTGTGTCGGCGTCGCGGGACGCTGGGCACCACAACTCGACGAGAGCGTCGATGCCGGCTGGCTGACCGGTGGGCCGCTGGAAAGGACGGCGCTCACCTTCAAGCAGCTCGAGCTCAATGCGCAAGTGGTGCGCTTCCCCTCCGGCCAGGAGACCGAATTCGGCGGGCAGGCTGCCTATCTCATGCGAATTTTCGGCATCGATGGAGCGGCTGTCAGCGAAAAGCCGCTGGAAAACACGCCCGACGCGGCACGTCTCGCCGAAGATGCTGCGCTGAAAGCAAGACTTGCCGACTATGTCCGCACCAATGTCGCGGCGGTCGATCTCGGCGTCTACGAGATTCCCGAGGAATTCCTGGCAAGGAAGGTCATCTCTTGGTCGACCTTCGGCAGTGCGAGGCAGGCCAACCACCTGTTCACGCCACTGTTCCAGTCCGCGGATTTCGCTGGTGTCGATTTCTCTGCTATGAAGCTGGTGCGCACGCCGGAGGCACTGGCCGAGCGGCTGGACAACGGCGCCTGCCAGGGCTGCCATCAGGCGGGCTCGACCGCCGGCTTCCATTTTATCGGACTTGACGACAAGACAACCTCGCCGCTCAACCGCATCGAGGTCGGCATCTCGCCGCATCTCCACGCCGACATCCCGCGCCGCGTCGCCTGGCTGCACGCGACTACCGACGGCAAGGAACCGAACCGCTTCCGCCCGCTGTCCTTCGCGCCGCCGGCGACATGGAACGATGCCGGCGAAATTGCCTATTCGCCGGCCGAAATGGCGATGCCGTGCTTCATGCCGGAAGATGCGGCCCGCTTCGGCGCGACATGGCAATGCGGTGGCGGCACCGTCTGCACGCCGTTGACAACCGCGTCCGGCGTGCGCACCAAGCTGGCGCAATGCCTGTTGCCCAAGGACAGCGAAGATATGTTTTCCGGCCACCCTTGTTTAACGGGATCCATCGCCAGCAACCCGGCACAGCCTTTCAATGACCGGTATACCATCACCGGTCAGTTCGCCGCGTTCGCACCAAGCATTTCGCGCGCCGCCTACACCTGCCGACGCCGAAGATCGGTGTGCCGGCGGGTATCGCCTATCGCGGCTGCGATGACCGGGATCGCAGCTTTGCCGCCTTCAAGACGGGCAAGCCGATGCCGAACGAGATTTGCGGGCTGGTTGGCGGCAAGAAATTCGACACCTGCGTGGCGACCAATAATTTCGATCAGTGCCTGGGCGGCGCCGTCAATCGCGGCAATCGTCCTGCCTGCTCGGCCGACCATTTCTGCCGCGAGGATTACATGTGCCAGTCGCTGCCGCCCGATACACCCGGTATCGGCAAAGTGAAGGGCATCGGCTTCTGCTCGCCGACCTATTTTATCTTCCAGATGCGCATCGACAATCACGCCACGCCGTGGTCGGGCGCTGTCCGCGCGACGATGGGAGCCGGGTTCGGAGCAGCGGAAGCGGAATAGGCCGACGACCCTGACATTGGCCGCAGTAGCTCTAGGGCGGACAGCTATCGATCGAGGTCGTCGGCGATGTTCGATGTCCATTCACCGTCGAAATGCCGGACGCGTTCGGCGACCACCTCATCGCTCAGCAGGCTCGACAAGGCGGAAACCAGAACTGGTTCTATCTCTGGAGCCGAGCTAAATCCAAGAGCATTCAAACGTTCGGACCAGGGCGGATGATCCGCGCTTTCGTTATCTGGCGCGTCCCAGGCCTTTTGCGCATATTCTTGCAGGATGGGAAGCCTCGACAGGTGACTGGCGGCCGCCAGAATTCTTTCGAGTGGTGGACGAGGCGGTACCATGGTGCCAAGCAGTTCACGTTTAAGCGGAATATACACTTGGTAATCGAAGAACGCACTGGCGGCACCGACCAGCAGCAGGGCGCGGGCCGCTTCATATGCATCGCCGGACATCGCTGCATGACGATCCGCGTCAATTTCCGCCCGCCGCGACAACCGTATTTCTTCGCGCTCCAGCGTGCGCGACAGCGGGCCAAGCATCCAGTAGAACAGGCTGCCCGAAACTGTTTTTCCCGGTGGGGCGAAGTCGAAGATTAGATCGAAGCTCTTTTCGAGTTCGGCCAGGTTGAGCCCGCCATTTGTATCTTTATTTTTCAGATGGGCGTCCTCATGGGCCAAGATCGCCGCAAACCCCTTTTGGTCGGTCACTGCGAGCAGCGGCAGGCCCACGGTGAGAATTGCCCTGCGACCAAGCAGGCCCAGAAACGGCCGCTCTTCACCGATGCTAGCGTTGAGATCGGGGGGCTCAGCACGATGGTAGTCCGGCTGGCGCGGTGTTTGCCGGCAATACTCTCCCAGATGGCCCATAATTTCGGGGCTGATTCCCGAGTAATCCCGTCCACCTTGCTGGGTCGAAAACCGGCGAACAATGTCCCGATCAACAGAACCATGCCCAGCATCGCAGCTGGGATCGCAACAACGCCAGCCGCGATGACGGCGAGCGGATGCCGGTCGAGAAACCAGAACCATAAGACTGTTGGGCAGAACAGCGGCAGAGCGAAAAGCAGGACGGCAAACCTGCCGAAGCGCGCTCCCATGTAGAAGACCAGGCGCGACATCAACCCCTCACAGCGGAATGTTGTCGTGCTTCTTCCAGGGGTTTTGCATATCCTTGTTGCGCAGCATCCTGAGCGCGCGGGCGATGCGGCGGCGGGTTGAATGGGGCATGATCACCTCGTCGACATAGCCACGCTCGGCGGCAACGAAGGGCGACAGGAAGCGATCTTCGTAAGCCTTTGTGTGTGCTGCAATTTTCTCCGCGTCGCCGATGTCCTTGCGATAGATGATCTCGACCGCGCCCCTGGCGCCCATCACCGCAATCTGCGCCGTTGGCCAGGCATAGTTCATGTCACCGCGCAAATGCTTTGACGCCATGACGTCATAGGCGCCGCCATAGGCCTTTCTGGTGATGACGGTGATCTTTGGCACGGTCGCTTCGGCATAGGCGAACAGAAGCTTGGCGCCGTGCTTGATCAACCCGCCATATTCCTGCGCGGTGCCGGGCAGGAAGCCTGGCACGTCGACGAAGGTGACGATCGGGATCGAGAAGCAGTCGCAGAAGCGCACGAAACGAGCCGCCTTGCGGCTGGCATCCGAATCGAGCACGCCGGCCAGCACCATCGGCTGGTTGGCGACGAAGCCGACGCTGCGGCCCTCGACACGGCCGAAGCCGGTGACGATGTTCTTCGCAAAATTCTGCTGGATCTCGAAAAAGTCACCCTCGTCGGCAACTTTAAGGATCAACTCTTTGATGTCGTAGGGTTTGTTGGCGTTGTCGGGGATCAGCCTGTCGAGCGACAGATCGTGATCGGTGACCGATTGGTAGCATTCGATCTCGGGAATTTCCGCCGTGTTGGATGCGGGCAGCAGATCGACCAGCCGGCGCATCTGCAGCAGCGCCTCGACGTCATTGTCGTAGGCTCCGTCGGCGATTGAGGACTTCGTCGTGTGGACGGAAGCGCCGCCGAGGCTTTCGGCGGTGACCGTCTCGTTGGTGACGGTCTTCACTACATCCGGCCCGGTGACGAACATGTAGGAGGTGTCGCGGACCATGAAGATGAAGTCGGTCATCGCCGGCGAATAGACGTCGCCGCCGGCGCAAGGGCCCATGATCAGTGAAATCTGCGGAATGACGCCGGAGGCAAGCACATTGCGTTGGAAGATCTCGGCGTAGCCGCCGAGGGCTGCCACGCCTTCCTGGATGCGGGCGCCGCCGGCGTCATAGAGGCCGATGATCGGCGCGCGATTGCGCAGTGCCATCTCCTGCACCTTCACCACCTTTTCGGCATGCGCCTCGGACAGCGAGCCGCCGAACACGGTGAAATCCTTGGCGAAAAGATAGACCGGGCGACCGTTGACGGTGCCCCAGCCGGTAACGACGCCGTCGCCGGCGATCTTGGTTTTCTCCATGCCGAAGTCGGTCGAGCGGTGCTCGACATACATGTCGAACTCCTCGAACGAGCCCTCGTCTAGAAAGACGTCTATGCGTTCGCGGGCGGTCAGCTTGCCCTTCTTGTGCTGGGCGTCGATGCGGGCCTGGCCGCCGCCCATGCGGGCGATCTCGCGGCGGCGCTCGAGTTCCTTCAGCACGTCCTTCATGACCGGTCCCCGAAACGGAAAGCTGCATTGTGGTAATCATGCCCGCGAGAGAGCGCAAGCGCCGCTTCCTCATGGCTTTTGCTGCGCTGCAACATCAGGCCCCTTGCATTTCGATGCGAACTGGGCCATATGCGGCGGCATAGGCGCTTGGGCCGGGACACTCCGGCCTTCTCGATGAATGAGACTGGTTGCGTCTGTTTTCCCTCTTCCCGACATATCGGCAAGGTGGCGAAAAAGCCCCGTGGCATGAAGCCTGCGGGCACGACAGCGCAGCCGTGCGGACGATGACGTCCGCCCGCCTTGTCGTTTCATGACAATTTTCGACGGCAGGTTGCGCCCTGCCGCCATCGATGTTTGCGGCCAGGAGCCGCATGAAAGAAGAATATTTTGACCAATGAAAACACTTTGACCGGTAAGGACACTGCGGAACCGAACGGTTTCGCCGCACTTGGAATCACCGGCGCACTGCTCAAGGCCACCAATGCCGCCGGCTTTACCGATCCGAAGCCGATCCAGGCCCAGGCGATCCCGCCGCAGCTCGAAGGC
This sequence comes from Mesorhizobium sp. M1182, assembly GCF_040318335.1. NCBI lineage: Bacteria > Pseudomonadati > Pseudomonadota > Alphaproteobacteria > Hyphomicrobiales > Phyllobacteriaceae > Mesorhizobium > Mesorhizobium sp. M1182. Next base: position 178,579 of record NZ_JAMYMD010000008.1, on the reverse strand, counting down.
CGCGACATTTTCGGCATCGCCCAGACCGGCTCGGGCAAGACGGCGGCGTTCGCGCTGCCGATCCTGTCGAAGATCATCGCACTTGGTACCAAGCGCCGGCCGAAGACGGCCCGAGCGCTGATCCTGGCGCCGACACGTGAACTCGCGGTGCAGATCGAGGAGATGATCAAGCTGCTCGCCAAGGGCGCGCATGTCTCGACCGCGCTCGTGCTGGGCGGCGTCTCGCGCTTCAGCCAGGTGAAGAAGGTTGCGCCCGGCGTCGACATCCTGATCGCAACGCCCGGTCGGCTGACCGACCTTGTGCGTGAAGGCGACCTGATGCTTGCCGACACCAAATGGCTGGTGCTCGACGAAGGCGACCGCATGCTCGACATGGGCTTCATCAACGACGTGAAGCGCATCGCCAAGGCGACGGCGCCGGACCGTCAGACGGTGCTGTTCTCGGCGACCATGCCGGCCGAAATCGCCGAACTGGCGAAAGGCCTGCTGAAGAACCCGATTCGCGTCGAAGTCGCTCCTCACAGCACCGCGGCCGCCGAGATCGTGCAGGGCGTCGTCTTTGCCCGCACCAAGCAGAAGCGCCAGGTGCTGGCCAACATGCTTGCCGATGAGGCGATGAAGTCCGTCATCATCTTCTCGCGCACCAAGCATGGCGCCGACAGGGTGACCAAGGATCTCGAGCGCGACGGCTTCAAGGCCGCCGTCATCCACGGCAACAAGTCGCAGAATGCCCGTCAGAAGGCACTCAACGATTTCCGTGAGGGTTCGGTGCGCATTCTCGTGGCGACCGACATTGCGGCACGCGGCATCGACGTGCCCGGCATCAGCCATGTGGTGAATTTCGACCTGCCGGACGAGGCGGAGAGCTATGTCCACCGCATCGGCCGCACCGGCCGCAACGGCATGGACGGCATCGCTATCACACTCTGCGACCCGTCTGAAAACAGCAAGCTGCGTCAGGTCGAGCGCATCATCCGCACCAAGCTGCCGATCGTTGCCGACCATCTCGGCAGCCCCGATCCGCAGCGCAATCCCGCCGAGAAGCACGAGCGCAGCTTCGAACCGGCCAATGATCGCAACGACCACAATGGCCGTCGCGACGGCAGGCGGCCCGGCGGCGCAAACAACGGCTTCGGCAAGAAGCGGTTCGGCGACAAGCCGGCCTTTGCGGGCGAGCGCAAGCCGGAAGGCGCCAAGCCCTTCAAGGGCAATAACAAGCGCCGCTTCGGCGGTAAGCGGCCAGCAGCGCGGGCCGCATAATCTGACCGTGTTGCGGTCGGCCAAGCGTGGCTTGGTAGAATACGATTGAAGAGGGCGACCGGAGCGATGCTTCGGTCGCCCTCTTGCTTGGGGCCTTTGGTTCACTTTACCACCGCCTCGACCCACACGACGATCCGCTGCGCGAGGAAAGCCGTGGTCGATGGCGACAGCGCGTCGCCGGCAATGACGTGGTTGTCCGGGTCGCCGGTATCGTCGACCGGCACCAATTCATGTCCAGCGCCCCAGCGACCCGCAAACACGATCGCTCGCCCATCACCGATCCTACTCGACTGGCGGCTTGCGGTCGAAATTCAGCGGCCGCGCATTCCAGCGGGTGACCGTGCTGATCACCCATCGGCAGAACGGCCTCGGCAGCATCCTGAGCAGCTTCAGCGTCCAACTCAGGCGGCGTGGGAAAGTGACTTCGAAGCCGCCGTATTCGATGCCTTGCGCGATGCGGCGCGAGGCCAGATTGACAGGCATCAAGCCCGGCATCGGCAGGAAGTTCTTTTCGGTCAGCCGCGTGTCGACAAAGCCCGGATTAATCACCTGGATGCGGACGTTCATCTTGTCAAAATCGTATTTCAGCGACTCGGCCAGGATATTGACGGCCGCCTTGGTGCCGCCATAGGCGGCGGTGGTGGGCCAGCCGAAATAGGCGGTGACCGAACCGATCAGCACGACGTGGCCGCGCGAGCGCACGCGCATGCGTTCGATGACCGGCAGCAGGCCGTTGATGATGCCGAAATAATTGACTTCGAAAGACCGACGAAAATTGCGCGCCACAAGATCCTCGCCCGGCGTTGCGATATAGCTTCCCGCGTTGAACACTGCCAACACGATCGGACCGAGATCTTTCTCGATCGCCGCAACCGTCTTTGCCATGCGTTTTTCGTCGGTCACGTCGCAGGGAAAGGCTGCGACACGGCCCGCCATCTGCGCCGTTTCGACGATGAGCGTATCGATCGGATGGTCATCTGGCGCAGTCACCGCGACGACATAGCCCCGAGCGGCAAGATCCTTGGCCAGCGAACGGCCGATACCGCTGCTGCCGCCCGTAATCCAGGCGACGCCATGCTTCGGATTGGCCCGATAGAGTGTCATGTTGCGCCCCGCCGGCTCTTCTTAGCCTGTGCTCTACCGGTGAAGAAATCGAATGAAAAGAGTGCTTTTCGGTACATGGTTGAAATGAATACCGATCGGGCGCCCCTGGCTGCAGGAATTGCAGTGTGCGAAATGCGACTGGACCAGGCAAATTCTTGCCTTGAAACCGAAGCTTCGGGTTTCTAGGGTTTCGCCGCACCCACAAAGGAATCTCCATGCCCCGTTCTGTGATCGACGTGATCGGCAACACGCCCCTGATCCGCCTCAACAAGGCCTCGGAAGCAACCGGCTGCGAGATCCTGGGCAAGGCCGAATTCATGAATCCCGGGCAGTCGGTAAAGGACCGCGCCGGCCTGTTTATCATCCGCGATGCGGAGCAGCGCAGGCTGCTGCGGCCCGGCGGAGTCATCGTCGAGGGGACGGCCGGAAATACCGGCATCGGATTGACACTGGTTGCCAAGGCGCTCGGCTACCGCACGGTGATCGTCATTCCCGACACCCAGAGCCAGGAGAAGAAGGATACCATCAAACTGCTCGGCGCCGAGTTGATCGAAGTGCCGGCCGTGCCTTACAAGAACCCGAACAACTACGTGAAGCTGTCGGGCCGGCTGGCCGAGCAGATGGCCAAGAGCGAGCCGAACGGCGCGATCTGGGCCAACCAGTTCGACAATGTCGCCAACCGTGACGGCCATATCCGCACCACGGCCGAAGAAATCTGGAACCAGACCGACGGCAAGGTGGATGGTTTCGTGTCGGCGGTCGGTTCCGGCGGCACTCTGGCAGGCGTCGGTTTCGGGCTGAAGGCCAAAAACAACCAGGTCAAGATCGCGCTGGCCGATCCGCTGGGGGCAGCGCTCTATTCCTTCTACACCAGCGGCGAGCTGAAATCCGAGGGCAGTTCGATCACCGAAGGCATCGGGCAGGGGCGGATCACCGCCAACCTCCAAGGCTTTACACCCGATTTTGCCTTCCAGATCCCCGACGAGGACGCGCTGCCGATCGTATTCGACCTGATCCAGGAGGAGGGGCTTTGCGTTGGCGGTTCGACGGGCATCAACATTGCCGGCGCCATTCGCCTGGCGCGCGAGCTAGGCCCCGGCCACACTATCGTGACCATGCTTTGCGACTACGGCACGCGCTACCAGTCGAAGCTGTTCAATCCTGAATTCCTGCGCGAAAAGAAACTGCCGGTGCCGGGGTGGATGGAGCAACAGAGCACGATTTCAGTACCGTTCGAAAGGGTTGCGTGATGGCGCACAAGACCGAAGCGCTGTTTCGTGACGACGCCTATCTGGGGACGGCCGACGCCACCGTCGTCGCAGTCAATGATCGCGGCGGCATCATTCTGGACCGGACGGTGTTTTACGCCACATCGGGCGGGCAGCCGGGCGACACCGGCAGCCTCGAACGCGCCGACGGCACCGGCATAGCGATTGCCGCTACGATCACCGGCGAAACCAAGGACGAGATCATCCATGTACCGGCGCCGGAGCAGGCAGTTCCAAAGGTGGGCGAGCGCATGAGGCTTGCCATCGACTGGCCGCGGCGGCAGTTGCTGATGCGCATGCATTCTGCCTGCCACCTGCTTACCGTCGTCTGTCCGTTCCCGATCACCGGCGCCGCGGTTTCCGAGGACGACAGCCGTATCGATTTCGACATCCAGGATGCCGGCTTTACCAAGGAAGGCGTGACGGCCAGACTGATGGAACTGGTGCGAGCCGACCACCCGATCTTCACCCGGCTCATTTCCGACGAGGAACTGGCATCCAATCCGGGCCTGGTGAAATCCAAGAATGTGCGGCCTCCGGCCGGCACGGGAAGGATCCGATTGGTCTGCATCGGCGAGAACGCTTCGATCGACAGCCAGCCTTGCGGCGGCACCCATGTAAAGAGCACCAGCGAAATCGGCGAGATCCATATCGGCAAGATCGAGAAGAAGGGCCGCGAGAACCGGCGCTTCCGCATTCGCTTTGGTCCTATGCCGCCAGCCTGATATAGGACTGCGACGGGCGGGACAGGAGAGAAAAGATGGCCGACGACAGTCCTTTCACCATCGATGCCGATTGGTTACAGAAGCGGCTCGGCGAACCCGGCCTGACGATTGTCGACGCGTCCTGGTATCTGCCGGCGCAAAAGCGTGACGCGCGCGCCGAGTACGACGCAGCGCATATTCCAGGCGCCCGCTTCCTCGACCAGGATGCGGTTTCGGACCCCGACGCGGCTCTGCCGCACACGCTGCCGTCGCCGCAGCATTTCGCGCAATATGTCGGCGCGATGGGTATTTCGGCCGATGACACGATTGTTGTCTATGACGGGCCAGGGTTCTTTTCTGCACCGCGCGCCTGGTGGTTGTTTCGCGTCATGGGCGTGTTCCAGGTCTATATACTCGACGGCGGGTTCGATCGTTGGAAAGCCGCCGGACGGCCGGTGACGGCGGAGCCGACGAAGATCGCGCCTTGCGTGTTTTATGCCAACTTCGATGCCGCCCGCGTCGCCAGCCTTGCCGACATGCGCCGGATCGTCGAGACGGGGGAGAGCCAGATCGCCGACGCGCGCTCGCCTGGCCGTTTTGCCGGCACCGAGCCGGAGCCGCGCCCCGGCATACGCTCCGGCCATATGCCGGGCGCGCACAACGTGCCATTTTCGGCGCTTTCGGAAAACGGCGAATTGTTGCCGAAGGACAGGCTGCGCAAAGTGATCGAAGGAGCCGGCATCGACCTGTCGAAGCCGGTCGTCACCTCCTGCGGGTCGGGCGTCACCGCGGCAGCTGTCACGCTGGCTTTGGAGACGCTTGGCCATGCCGACAACAGGCTTTATGACGGTTCATGGACCGAATGGGGCGGGCTTTCCGACACGCCCGTCGTGACGGGCAAGGACTGACGGGGATGGAAGACGGATCGCTGGAAGACATCGACGTCACCGTGACGTTTCTCGAAATGCATGTGCCACCTGCCTATTCGCCGCCGCTGCCGTACAACCGCCAGATCGCGCTGCTCAAGACCAAAGACATTCCGCTGCATTTCTACCGCTATTTGATGGATCGGGTGGGCCGCAAATGGCACTGGGTCAATGTGCTGAGGCTGAGCGACGAGGAGCTTGCGGCGGGCATCCACCGCGAGGACCGCGACATCAGGGTGCTTTATCTGGATGGTGCGCCGGCCGGCTTCTTCGACCTCAAGCCGCATTTGCCGGAGGAAGTGGAACTCGCTTATTTCGGAATGATGGAGCACGCGACCGGGCAAGGCATCGGCCGCTGGTTCCTCGGTGCGGCAATCGCCGCGGCATGGTCGCACGGGCCAAAGCGGGTGACGGTGCAGACCTGCACCCTCGATCACCCAGCAGCACTGCCGCTCTATCAAAAACTCGGCTTTACGCCAGTGGCGCAAAAAAAGGAGGTCGTACATCCGATGTCTTTTGCCGAGCGCGCGGCCAGCGTCATGCGGCCCTGATTTTCAGGCCCGTTCATCCGAGCTTCAGCTTGTCTTTGCAATGTCCCAGAGCCTCTGGATCAACACTCAAAGGCGAGCCTGACTTGAATGAGCTTGGCTCTTTCCATATCGCTATCGTCTAAAAACCGATGGGTGATGGAGGATCGCACGATGGCAATACGCGTGGTAATGGCCGGCGCGACCGGCTGGGTCGGCAAAGCGCTGGTTCCGGCGATCGGGGCGCAAGGCGACATGGCGCTGGCCGGGGCTGTATCACGCAGCGGCGCGGGGCAGGATTCCGGTCTGCTGGTTGGTATGCCGGCTAATGGTATTGCCGTTTCGGCCTCGCTGGCCGAGGCGCTGGAGGCGCCGTCGGACGTGCTGGTCGACTTCACCAAGCCGCATGTCGTGAAAGACCATGTGCTGCTCGCCATCGACAACGGGCGGCACACGGTGATCGGCACGTCGGGACTGGGAGCTGCCGACTATGCCGAGATCGACGCCGCGGCGCGCGCCAATGGCGTCGGCGTTGTTGCCGCCGGCAACTTTTCCATCACCGCCACGCTGATGAAGCGGTTTGCACTTATGGCGGCAAAATACGTGCCGGATGTCGAGGTCATCGATTATGCTAGTGCAAAAAAGCCCGACGCGCCCTCCGGAACCGCACGAGAGCTTGCTGAAGCGCTGGCCGACATCCGCAAGGCCTCAACGGCAAAGCCGGTCTCCGAGGTCTCCGGCGTGCCGGCCACACGCGGTGGTGCGGTCGGCGCAGGCGAGGGGGTGCAAGTGCACGCGCTTCGCCTGCCGTCCTACATCCTGTCCTGCGAGGCGCTGTTCGGTCTGCCAGACGAGCGGCTGACCATACGCCACGACGCCGGCTCGTCCGCGGCGCCTTACGTGGCGGGCACGCTGCTCGCCATCAGACGGGTACAGCAGATCAAAGGTCTGGTTCGTGGTCTCGACGCGCTGATGGATTGATCCATTTCGGCAGGAATCGGGTGGGAAACTCTGTCTTGCGAGCATAATTTCCGGTCGACGACACCGGAGATTTTGCCATGACGCTAAAATTCAAACCCTTGCCAACCAATGCTGTCCGGGCACTTCAGCGCGGCGGGCCGGATGCTTATGGCTTGAAGCCAGAGCGGCAAGTTTCGGATGGCGACGGCGTGCCTTGCCGTCATTGCTTGAAAAATATTGCTGTGGGAGAAGCCTATCTTGTTTTGGCCTATCGGCCTTTTCCGGAGCTGCAGCCTTATGCCGAAACGGGGCCGATCTTTCTGCATGCGAAAGAATGCGAACGCGCCGCCGAGGGGAAAACGCTTCCCGAAATGCTCGAAAGCAGCGATTACATTGTGCGCGGTTATGGCAAGGACGACCGCATCGTTTACGGCAGCGGCGGCGTCATTCCGACCGACGCCATTGCCGCACGGGCAGAGACGTTGTTCGAACGCGACGACATCGCTTACGTCCACATCCGCTCGGCGCGCAACAATTGCTATCAGTGCCGGATCGACCGCGCGTAACCGGACAGTTGCACCGGCTTGGGGCTGTCGTACTCCCGTCGCATACAAGCGGTAGAAAGACACCATCGATCGATTTGCCGACCGCGGATGAACCGGCGGGAATTTTCGACTACCGAGGAAGCGGGGCTTTGGCTCCGCTTTTTTGTTGTCCGGTTATTCCGCGCGCCCGACACTTTTCAGTTTTTCGACATAAGAAAAACCCGTCGGACGACTCCGATGGGCACTGGAGAGGCAGATTCGGACAGCTCAGGCGGCGAGAACGGCCTTCGGTTCGACCAGCTCGTAACCGAGCGCTTCGGCCACCGCGCGATTCGTGATCTTGCCCTTGTGGACGTTCAGCCCGTTGCGCAGATGGTGGTCGTCTACCAGCGCCTTGAGGCCCTTGTCGGCGAGCTGCAGGCCATAATGCAGCGTCGCATTATTGAGCGCGTGGGCCGAGGTGACCGGCACCGCACCCGGCATGTTGGCGACGCAATAGTGGATGACGCCGTCGACCTCATAGGTCGGCTCGGCATGGGTGGTGGCGTGCGAGGTCTCGAAGCAGCCGCCCTGGTCGATGGCGACGTCGACCAGCACGGCGCCTTTCTTCATGCCCGACAGCATCTCGCGCGTCACCAGCTTGGGCGCTGCTGCCCCCGGGATCAGCACGGCGCCGACGACGATGTCAGCCGAAAAACATTCTTCTTCCAGCGCCTCGACGGTCGAGTAGCGGGTGTGGACGCGGCCGCCAAAGATGTCGTCGAGCTGACGCAGGCGCGGGATCGAGCGGTCAATGATGGTGACGTCGGCGCCAAGGCCGGCGGCCATCCGTGCAGCATGCAGGCCGACGACGCCGCCGCCGAGCACGGTTACCTTGCCGGGGAGCACGCCGGGCACGCCGCCAAGCAGCACGCCGCGGCCGCCATTGGCCTTTTGCAGCGCCGTTGCACCCGCCTGGATCGACAGGCGGCCGGCAACTTCCGACATCGGCGCCAAGAGCGGCAGACCGCCGCGCTCGTCGGTGACGGTCTCGTAGGCTATCGCGGTCACGCCGGAGGCCAGCAGGCCCTTGGTCTGCTCCGGATCCGGGGCAAGATGCAGATAGGTATAGAGGATCTGGCCGTCGCGGAGCTGAACCCATTCGTTGGGCTGCGGCTCCTTGACCTTCACGATCATGTCGGACTTGGCAAAAACGTCGGCTGCCGTCTTGGCGATCGTGGCGCCGGCGGCACGATACGCGTTGTCGTCGGCGCCGATGCCGGCGCCGGCGCCGGTCTCGATCAGCACTTCATGGCCATGCGCGACATATTCGCGGACCGAACCCGGCGTCAGGCCGACGCGATATTCGTGATTCTTGATTTCCCGGGGGCAGCCGATGCGCATCGTTTTTCTCCTGATCCGGCCCTTTGAGGCTCGTTCCCTGTCTAGAGATAGTGAACCACGAATCGTTCGGTAAGTGTTTGCGAATGCGCTTGCCTGAGAAGCCACTGTTCGATAATCGTTGCGCAAAACATTGGAATTGTCGCAGGAACCCGTAAAAATGCCGCTCGACAGGATTGATATCGCCATTCTCGAGACGTTGCAGAAGGATGGGCGGATACCCAATGCAGCGCTCGCCGAGAAGGTCGGCCTATCGCAGTCGGCCTGTTCGCGGCGGCTGGACAATCTGGAGAAATCCGGAACCATCCGCGGCTATCACGCCCGGCTGTCCAACGCCGCACTTGGGCACCAGATGACGGCGATCGTGCATATATCGCTGTCCGGGCAATTCGAGAAGACGTTGTCGGATTTCGAGGCAGCGATAAAGCGCTGCCCGAACGTCCTGTCCTGCCATTTGATGTCGGGCGAATATGACTACATCCTGCGCATAGCGGCAAAGGATCTCGTCGACTACGAACGTATCCACAAGGAGTGGCTGTCGGCAATGCCGCATGTGACGAAGATCAATTCGTCTTTTGCCTTGCGCGAAATCGTCGATCGCACAGCCGTGGGAATGAAGCCTGAACTCGCCTAGGCCCCGAACTCGCCTAGGCCTTGGATGCCTCAGTCACCACACGGTCCATCGGAATATCGTGCGGCTGCGGGTAGATGGTGGTGATGCGCTGCAACTCGTAGCCGACGCCGATGACCAGCGGCTTGAACGGCATCGCGGCAAGCGTGCGATCGAAGAAGCCGCCGCCATAACCCAAGCGGAACTGCCCGGGATCGATGCCGACGATCGGCGAAATGACGACGTCGGGCAACACCGGATCACCGTCAGCCGGTATCGGGATATTCCAGACGCCCTTCTCCAGCCGGTCTCCGTGGGCATAGGCGCGAAAGACAAGCGGCCGGTCTTTCTCGACGACGACGGGCAACGCCGTGCGCCCGCCTCGCGCGTTAACGGTTTCCATCCAAGGGCGCAGGTCCGGCTCGCCGCGAAACGGCCAGTAGAGGCTGACCAAACGGCCGGCGATGTCGCCGATCACCGCGTCGAGCCCTTCGGCAATACGCTGCGACATAGCTGCGCGCGTGTCGGCTGAAACGGCAAGGCGGGATGCGATCAACCGCTCGCGCTCGGCCTTGCGCCAGCGCCTTACGTCGGTCCAGTCGGATAGCGGCGCTTGAAACTCCGGATCGAGCTCGTGCATAAAACAAGGCGGCGAGGCGTACTGCGCTGAGCCTTCGTCTTCATCGCTAGCCATGCTTCACCTGCAATATACAGTTCCAACCAAGTCGTATCCGGGACGTAAGCTATATCCGGGAATGAGTCTGCAGCATGCGTATTCACGACATCAAGCGACGACTCCCACGCAGTTGCAGCGCAGGCATTGCTGCACTGCACAAGGATACTTACATCACCCTTGGCGAGAGGGATGAGTGAGATGAATACAGCCAACCATCACGTCGTCGTCGTAGGCGCCGGATTCGGCGGCCTCGAATTCACCCGCGCACTAGCCGGCTCACCGGTGCGCATCACGATGATCGACAGGCGCAATCATCACCTCTTTCAGCCGCTACTCTACCAGGTGGCGACGACGGCGCTGGCAACCTCCGAAGTCGCCTGGCCGATCCGCCATCTCCTGCGCAAACGCAAGGACGTGACGACGCTGCTTGCCACCGTGACTGGCATCGACCGCACCGGCAAGCGCGTGCTGCTGCAGGATGGCGGAGCGGTCGCCTACGACACGTTGCTGTTGGCCACCGGTGCGCGGCACGCCTATTTCGGCCATGACGAATGGGAGCCGTTCGCGCCGGGCCTGAAGACACTGGAGGACGCCACCACCATTCGACGGCGTATTCTTTTGGCTTTCGAGCAGGCCGAGCGGGAAACCGATCCCGCCCAGCGCCAGGCATTGCTGACCCTGGCGATCGTCGGCGGCGGGCCGACCGGCGTGGAATTGGCCGGCACGATTGCCGAACTGGCGCATGACACGCTGCGCGGCGAGTTCCGCAACATCGACACGCGCGAGACGCGTGTGGTGCTGATTGAGGCCGGCGAACGCATCCTTGCCAATTTCGCGCCGGAACTCTCCGATTATGCAACGAAGGCGCTCGAACGGCTCGGCGTGACCGTCGAACTCGGCCGGGCGGTTACGCGCTGCGATGCCGAGGGTGTCGTCTTCGGCGACACACATTTGCCGGCCAGGACAATCCTGTGGGCGGCGGGCGTCGCCGCTTCGCCGGCCGCCGAATGGCTCGGCGCGGCAGCGGACCGCGCGGGCAGGGTGCTTGTCGAGCCCGACCTCACTGTACCGGGAAACCCGGAGATTTTCGTCATCGGTGACGCAGCGCACGTCCTGCGGCCGGATGGCCGGCTGGTGCCGGGCGTCGCGCCCGCCGCCAAGCAGCAGGGACGGCATGTCGCCGCGACGATCAAGGCAAGGCTTACCGGTGACACGACACCGCGTCCTTTCAGCTACAGGCATGACGGCGACCTGGCGACGATCGGCAAGCGCGCCGCGGCCATCGATTTCGGCTGGATCAAGCTTACCGGCCGGCTTGCCTGGTGGCTATGGGGCTTGGCGCATATCTACTTCCTGATCGGCTTTCGTAACCGGCTTGCGGTTTCCCTGAGTTGGCTATGGATCTACTTCACCGGTCAGCGCAGCGCGCGGCTGATCACGCAGGGCGACGACGACAAGGGCTGATTGTTCGCTGCCGGACATTCATCGGCGCGTCACCTCCTCTTGATGGAATCGGCTTCTGGACTCGACTGGATTTCGGCGCGAAGCTTTGCTTCGGGCAGGACTTGTCACGTCGTGGAAGAAAGAGAAAACGAATGTCCCAATTGCGCCACCTCGTCTCACGCCGCGATTTCCTCGCCAGCGTCGCCGCCAGCGGAGCGCTGATCATGCTGCACCCGTTCTCCGCCCGGGCTCAAGCCAATCAGGCGCATCTGAGGATTATGGAGACGACCGACATCCACGTGAATGTGCTGCCTTACGACTACTACGCCGACAAAGCTAACGACACGATGGGGCTGTCGCGAACGGCATCGTTGATTGAAGCCGTGCGCAAGGAAGCAACCAACGCGATGCTGATCGATAATGGCGACCTTCTGCAAGGTAACCCGATGGGCGACTACATCGCCTACGAGAGGGGGATGAAGGATGGCGATCTGCATCCGGTCATGAAGGGCATGAACCTGCTCGGCTACGAATGCTCGACGCTCGGCAACCACGAGTTCAACTACGGCCTGTCGTTCATGGACAAGGTGCTGGCCGGTGCCAATTTCCCGTTTGTCTGCGCGAATTTGATCCGCGGCACGGAGCTCGCCGCGAACCCGCGCGACGACAGGCTTTATCTCAAGCCTTACGTCATCCTCGACAGGAAGATCAAAGACGGGTCGGGCGCCGAGCAACCGATCAGGATCGGCATCATCGGCTTCGTGCCGCCGCAGATCATGGTCTGGGACCTGAAAAATCTCGAGGGCAGCGTCAAAACACGCGACATCGTCGAGGCGGCCAAGGCGTGGGTGCCGCAAATGAAGGAAGAAGGCGCCGACATCGTCATTGCGCTCTCCCATTCCGGCATCGACGTGAAGCAAAGTGACATGATGGAGAACGCCTCCTTCTTCGTTGCCGGTGTCGAAGGTATCGATGCGGTGTTCACCGGTCACCAGCATCTGGTCTTCCCCGGCAAGAAGGACTTTCAGTCGCTGGAAGCCGTCGATACGGCGAAAGGCACGTTGCAAGGCAAGCCCGCCGTCATGGCCGGCTTCTGGGGCTCGCACATGGGGCTGATCGATCTGTTGCTGGAGCGCGACGGATCGACGTGGAAAATCGTCTCGGCGACCTCTGAGGCCAGGCCGATCTTTGAGCGGGTCGACAAAACGAACAAGCCGACCGTCGCGGACGACCAGCGCATCATCGACGCGCTCAAACAGGACCACGAGACGACGCTTGCCTATGTGCGCCGGCCGGTCGGCAAAACCTCGGCGCCGCTCTATTCCTATTTTGCGCTGGTCGCCGATGATCCATCGGTGCAGATCGTCAGCCAGGCGCAGAACTGGTACTTGAAGGACATCCTGAAGAACACAGAGTGGAAGGATATGCCGCTGTTGTCGGCGGCGGCACCGTTCAAGGCGGGCGGGCGCAACGGCGCCGACTATTACACCGACGTGGCGGTGGGCGATATCGCCATCAAGAACGTCGCCGACCTCTACCTCTATCCAAACACGGTGCGCGCCGTTGAAATCACCGGGGCAGAGGTGAAGGAATGGCTGGAAATGTCGGCCGGCATCTTCAACCGGATCGAACCGGGCAAAGCCGACCAGGCGCTCATCAACACTGACTTCCCATCCTATAATTTCGACGTGATCGACGGCGTCACATACAAGATCGATCTGTCGCAGCCACCGAAATATGATTCGAAGGGCGGGCTGGTGAATGCTGGCTCGACCCGCATCATTGACTTGATGTTCGACGGCAAACCGATTGATCCCAAGCGGAAATTCGTCGTCGCCACCAACAACTACCGAGCCGGCGGCGGGGGCAATTTCCCGGAGATCAATGCCTCGAAGATCATCTACGAAGCGCCCGACACCAACCGCGATGTGATCGTGCGCTATATCGTCAGCAAAGGCACCATCAACCCGTCGGCGGACGCCAACTGGTCGTTTGCGCCACTGCCGGGAACCCGCGTCGTATTCGAGACCGGCGCCAAGGCGAAGGAGTTTATTGCGCAAGTGAAGTCGCTGAAGATCGAGCCGGCGGGCGAGGGCGAAGCGGGCTTTGCAAAATACCGCATCACTCTTTGAGGCGAGGATTTGAACGTCGGCTCGAAACTGTCTCAGCGTTAAGATACTGCCCCGATACGGCCAATCCGTTTGAGACAGGGGGCCTCTTCAAGCAGGTGGTGCGAAACGCCGCTTGACGGCGGCATGACCAGATCCAGCGCGTCCGTCGAAATCCCGCCGGAATAATGGTGTGGCAGTCGGTCGATCGAGGCGGGAAGCGGTCGTCGAAGCCGAGCGGGGTTATCTTTCCAAGGCGCCCTGTGGCGGTAGCGCCATTCTGGCCAGCAAGCATCGCAGCAGACAGACCACAAAGGCCATTAAAATTCGGGGAGGGTCCCCAGCAGCGTTGGAATCGCTATGGTTGCAACCGTCCATATGCGCTAGTTTTAGTCATGCGTTATGTCATCGTCATCACGACCGTCACCTTTTTCCTGATCTGGGACGGCATTTACAACCAAGGCCGCTACCTCGACAGGACGGTCAGGGAGGTGACCCGCATCGTGCACTATGTAACCAGCATGGTGTAGTTTCTCTTCGCAGCTATGGTTCGCAGACGCGACAAACCTGCCGATTGACGGCACGCTGCCGCTGACACAAAAGAACGCCGGTCCAACGGTCGAGGAGGCTGGGTTGATCCGGCATATCGTTTTCTTCAGCGCACGGCATAAAGCGGATGTCGAGGCAGTGCGCACGGGCCTCCTGGCGCTTGGCAAGATACCTCATTCGCGTCATTTCGAGGTAACGCTCAACACCAAGGTCGACCCGCTCTCGGATGAGATCGATGTGGTCGTCTACGCCGAGTTCGAGGACGAAGCGGCGCTCGCCGCCTACAAGGCGCATCCGCTCTATGCAGAGACGACCAGCCGGGTCAAACCTCTGCGCGAATTACGCTATTCGGCCGACATCGTTGCAAGTTGACCGCCTCCCAAGGCAGATTTGACGTCGCGGAGGGGCTCCGCGCCGTAGCCCGCTTCACTCCGTCTGAGCCGCGGAGGTTTCGGTCGGATCGACGCCCGGCCGCTTTGGCGCGTTCCAGATCAGCACGGCGATAACTGCTATCGCAATAACGGCTAGGGCGATGAAAAGGTCTCTTCCCATAGCAATGAGCTAGGATGATTTTTGCGGGCGGCAAGTCGGCTCCTCGCGGCCGAGGCCTGCGATCGCCGCTGAGGCACCGGCTAAGCCCTTGAACCATTTTCAGGAATGAGGCACATCGCGCGGGACATGACCGAAAACACCCCCGCAAGGCCTCATCCGCTCGATCACCTGGTGCTGCCGACAGCAAGCCTCGATGTTGCGCGGGCGCGCTTGGCCCTGCTCGGCTTTACCGTTGCGCCGACAGGTATCCACCCTTTCGGAACGCAAAACTGCTGTGTCTTTCTCACCGACGGCACCTATCTCGAGCCGCTCGCGGTCGCTGACCGGCAGGCCGTGGCAACGGCGATCGCGAACCGCAATGTCTTTGTCGTGCGTGATCGCACGTATCGCGAAGAAAACGGCGATGAAGGATTTTCTGCCGTGGCGCTGGGCACCGAAAGCGCCGCCGCGGACCACGCGCGCTACATGGAAGCCGGTCTGTCGGCGGGAGACGCGCTAAGCTTTTCGCGCGCCTTCACCGATGCGGCGGGAAAGAGCGATACCGCATCGTTCAAACTGGCCTTCGCGGCTACAGGCAAGACAGCGGACGCTTTTCTCTTCGCCTGCGAGCGGATCAATGCGCCGAACGTCGACCGCACTGCGTTGCAGGCCCACGCTAATGGCGCAACCGGCATTGTCGAAGTCGTGGCAGTCACTGGCGAACCTTTCGAACAAGGCCGTTTGATTTCGATCGCAGCCGGAATCGAGGCGCAGGGCGGCGGCACTGTCTATGAGCTGCCGAATGCCGTCGTGACCGTTCTGGATCCTGCAGCCTATTCGGCACGCTTCGGCATTCCTGCCGGCGCACCATCTGAACTCCGCTTTGCTGGGATCGTCTTTTCGATTAGGCACGGCGATGCCGTCGCCAAGCTGCTTGCAGCCAATTCTGTGGAACACCACATGCGCGGCGGTGATACCATCGTGCCGCCGGCGCCAGGGCAGGGCGCAGCCTTCATTTTCCGGGAGATCGCATGAACAAGCTCAATCCACTGATGCCGAACTCTTCCGTTGCGGTCGGCAAAGTCATTTTCGGCAACAGCGCGCCCCTATCGCTGATCGCTGGTCCATGCCAGCTGGAATCGCGGCAGCACGCTTTCGACATGGCCGGTGCGCTAAAGGAATTGACCGACAGGCTCGGCATTGGGCTCGTCTACAAGACCAGCTACGACAAGGCCAATCGCACCTCGCTTGGCGGCACGCGCGGCGCGGGACTTGAAGCGGCAATGCCGATCTTCGACGACTTGCGCAAGAATTTTGCCTTGCCGATCCTGACCGACGTCCACACTGAGGAACAATGCGCGATCGTCGCGCTTCATGCCGATATCCTGCAGATTCCTGCCTTCCTCAGCCGCCAGACCGATTTGCTGATTGCTGCGGCAAAAACCGGCAAGGTGGTCAATGTGAAGAAGGGGCAATTCCTCGCGCCGTGGGACATGAAGAACGTCGTCGCCAAAATCATCGGCTCCGGCAACGCCAATGTCTTGGTCACCGAGCGCGGCGCATCCTTTGGTTACAACACCCTGGTGTCCGACATGCGGGCGCTGCCGATCATGGCCGAGATCGGCGCGCCGGTGATTTTCGATGCCACCCATTCCGTGCAGCAGCCGGGTGGGCAGGGCGGTTCGTCTGGAGGCGACCGGCGCTTTGTCGAGACGCTGGCGCGCGCGGCCGTCGCGGTTGGCGTCGCCGGCGTCTTCATCGAGACGCACCAGGACCCCGACAACGCGCCTTCCGACGGTCCCAACATGGTGCCGCTAAAGGATCTTCCCGCATTGCTTGAACGGCTGATGGCGTTCGATCGCGTTGCCAAAAGCGTGGGTTGAACCAGCAGTTGCGCCACAGCAGCGCCGCCAGGAAACTTTGAAGAATTTCGAACCCGCCTGGAACCTTAGCCCGCGGCCCTCATTGTCAAAATCTAATGTCAACGACGACGAGGAGCACACCATGACGACCCAGACGGGACACACCGAAGCCATCGCCGCTTCGCGGGTTATCGGCACATCGGTCTACAATACGGAAGGCACTCATATCGGCGACATCGAGGACGTCATGCTCGACAAACTGTCGAACGGAATCATGTTTGCCGTGATCGGTTTTGGTGGATTTCTCGGCATCGGCGAGAAATACCACGCCATTCCGTGGGCGAGCCTTGACTATGACGAGAACAAGGGCGGCTATGTCGTGCCGTTCACCAAAGACCAGCTGATGGCCGCTCCTTCCTATTCGATCAACGAGTTGACCGGCGCCGACGGCGAGGCCGCGCGTGATGCCTCATACAACTACTACAAGGTCGAGCCTTACTGGCACTGACCTTACTGGCACTGACCTTACTGGCACTGACTAAGTCTCCTGGAATCAAAAAGGCCCCCGGGAAATCGGGGGCCTTTCGATGTGGCGGGATGCTACTGCGCAATCTGCAGGGCCGGCAAAGGCGACGATCCCTGCGGGGGTTGCTGATTGTCGCACGACGTCAGGAACGCAGCCGCGATCAGGAACAAACTCACAATACCGCTCAACTGGGACATGGCGAAACTCCTCCTGTTTCGCCCCGCGCGACAACAGCCATAAACCAGAAACCGGCATGCCGCGTATGACAAATGATGACAGCGCTTCGTGCTTCGTGAATCCGTAGCGCACGGGCAATATTTGCAAGTGCCCCGATTGCGTTTCGCGGCGCTTTGGCTAAGAGGTGCGCGACGCTTCAATCGATCAATCGGGGACATCGCAATGACGGCCATCATCGACATTGTCGGGCGTGAAATCCTGGACAGCCGCGGAAATCCGACCGTCGAGGTCGACGTCGTGCTCGAAGACGGTTCGATGGGTCGCGCCGCGGTGCCTTCCGGCGCCTCGACCGGCGCGCATGAGGCGGTCGAACTGCGCGATGGCGGCCCCCGCTATCTCGGCAAGGGCGTGCTCACGGCGGTCGAGGCGGTGAACGGCGAGCTGTTCGAGGCGATCGGCGGCATGGAGGCAGAGAATCAGATCCATATCGACCAGACCATGATCGAGCTCGATGGTACGCCCAATAAGAGCCGGCTCGGCGCCAATGCCATCCTCGGCGTGTCGCTGGCTGTGGCCAAGGCTGCGGCCGAAGCGGCCGACCTGCCGCTCTATCGTTATGTCGGCGGCACCAAGGCCCATGTGCTGCCGGTGCCTATGATGAACATCATCAATGGCGGCGCGCATGCCGACAACCCGATCGATTTCCAGGAATTCATGATCCTGCCGATCGGCGCGCCGACGCTGCGCGACGGCGTGCGCTGGGGCTCGGAGATCTTTCATACGCTGCGAAAGAAGCTGAAGGACGCCGGCCATAACACCAATGTCGGCGACGAGGGCGGCTTTGCCCCCAACCTGAAGAGCGCGCCGGCCGCGCTCGACTTCATCATGGAATCGATCGAGCAGGCTGGCTTCAAGCCCGGCGAGGAGGTTGCGCTGGGCCTCGACTGCGCGGCGACCGAATTCTTCAAGGATGGCAACTACGTCTATGAAGGCGAGAGGAAAACCCGCGACCCGAAGGTGCAGGCCAGATATCTGGCCAAACTTGCTGCCGACTACCCGATCATCACCATTGAGGACGGCCTGGCGGAGGATGACTGGGACGGTTGGAAAATACTGACCGATCTCATCGGCAAGCAAACGCAGCTGGTTGGCGACGATCTGTTCGTCACCAACACGGCGCGGCTGCGCGACGGCATCCGCATGGGCGTCGCCAATTCGATCCTGGTCAAGGTCAACCAGATCGGCTCGCTTACCGAAACGCTCGACGCCGTCGAGACCGCGCACAAGGCCGGCTATACCGCGGTGATGTCGCACCGCTCGGGCGAGACCGAGGATTCGACCATCGCCGACCTCGCCGTTGCTACCAATTGCGGGCAGATCAAGACGGGCTCGCTGTCACGCTCGGATCGCATGGCCAAGTACAACCAGCTCATCCGCATTGAGGAGGAGCTCGGCAAGCAGGCGCGATATGCCGGCAAGTCGATCGTGAAAAGCTGATTTCGAGAGAAAATCCGTGGCGACGAGGGCGGGGACATTCCCGCCCTTTTTTGCTTCCAGGCACTGAATCCAACAGGCTGTAACCGTCCATTAAGCACAATCGGGCGACAAAGGCGGCGTAGAGGATTCGGACCATGTGGACACGCCAGCACAAGCAAAGAAACACCGGCCGGCTGATCATCCCCTCGCTCTGCGTGGTGTTCCTGACTTATTTCGGTTTCCATGCCTATCATGGCGAGTTCGGCATCTATTCCAAGTATCAGCTCGAAGCTGAGACTGCCGAATTGCAGGGCAGGCTCAATGCCGTCAGGGCGCGCCGGATCGATCTCGAGCGCCGCGTTCAGCTGATGCATGAGGGCACGCTGGAGAAGGACATGCTGGACGAGCAGGCGCGCAAGGCGCTTAATCTGTCCCACGCCGACGAGATCACCATCATGCTGCCGGTCGCAAGATAACTTGATCTCAGTTAATCAGCGATATTTGCAATGATTTTAATTGCTTAGATGCATGACAGCCATGCGTTTTCGGCATGGCGAAAGCCTTCCCTGCATGTTAGCCTGCCTCAAATCGGTGGGAGAGCTGATCTCCCTCGCTGTCCGCCAAGAGACGCCAACAGGGAGTGATGCATGGCCACCGCCACCAGAAAAGCGCCTGCCAAATCCAAATCAGACGGCAAGATGCCGGGCCTTTCCACCCCGAAGCCTGTTGAATTCACCAAAGACCAGGAGCTTGCCGCCTACCGGCACATGCTGCTCATCCGCCGCTTCGAGGAAAAGGCCGGCCAGCTTTACGGCATGGGCTTCATCGGCGGTTTCTGCCACCTCTACATCGGCCAGGAAGCGGTCGTTACCGGCATGAAGATGGCGCTGATCGACGGCGACCAGATGATCACCGCCTATCGCGACCATGGTCATATGCTGGCCATGGAGTTGTCACCACGCGGCGTCATGGCCGAACTGACCGGGCGCCGTAGCGGTCTGTCGAGAGGCAAGGGCGGCTCCATGCACATGTTCTCCAAGGAGAAGCATTTTTACGGCGGCCACGGCATCGTCGGCGCGCAAGTGTCGCTCGGCACCGGCATTGCCTTCGCCAACCGCTATCGCGACAACAACAATGTGACGCTGACCTATTTCGGCGATGGCGCGGCGAACCAGGGCCAGGTTTACGAAAGCTTCAACATGGCCTCGCTGTGGAAGCTTCCGGTGATCTACATCATCGAGAACAACCGCTACGCCATGGGCACCTCGGTCTCGCGCTCGTCGGCCGAGACGGATTTCTCGCACCGCGGCGCGTCCTTCAAGATTCCAGGCATCCAGGTCGACGGCATGGATGTGCGCGCTGTAAAGGCAGCCGGCGACCTCGCCGCCGAATGGTGCCGCGCCGGCAACGGGCCGCTCATTCTCGAAATGCAGACCTATCGTTACCGCGGCCATTCGATGTCAGATCCGGCAAAATACCGCTCCAAGGAAGAAGTGCAGAAAATGCGCTCCGAACGTGACCCGATCGAGCAGGTCAAAGCGCGGCTGCTCGACAAGAAATGGGCAAGCGAGGACGAGCTCAAGGCCATCGACAAGGAAGTCCGCGACGTTGTCGCCGACGCCGCAGAATTTGCCCAGAACGACGCGGAGCCGGATCCGTCCGAGCTCTGGACCGACATCGTACTTTAACGAGAGGGCAAGGACATGCCGATCGAAATTCTCATGCCCGCCCTCTCGCCGACCATGGAAGAGGGTAATGTTTCCAAGTGGTTGAAGAAAGAGGGCGACAAGGTCGCGGCGGGTGACGCCATTGCCGAGATTGAGACCGACAAGGCAACGATGGAAGTCGAAGCCGTGGACGACGGCACGCTTGCCAAGATCGTGGTTCCTGCCGGCACCGAAGGTGTCAAGGTCAACACGCTGATCGCTGTGCTGGCCGTCGATGGCGAAGACATCGACGAGGCAGGCGAAGGTATCGGCGAGGAGGCTGTTGAGGCGCAAGCAGCAGCGCCCGCGGCTGCTCCGCCCCCCGTTGCTGCTCCGGCCAAGAGCGAAGCGGCAGCACCTGTTGCCGCCGCACCCAGGCTGGAAATTGCCGCCGATCCGGACATCCCGGCCGGCACCGAAATGGTCTCGACCACGGTGCGTGAAGCGTTGCGCGACGCAATGGCTGAGGAAATGCGCCGCGACGGCGACGTCTTCGTCATGGGCGAGGAAGTCGCCGAGTACCAGGGCGCCTACAAGATCACACAAGGCCTGTTGCAGGAATTCGGTCCGCGGCGCGTAGTCGACACGCCGATCACCGAGCACGGCTTTGCCGGCGTTGGTGTTGGCGCGGCGATGGCCGGCCTGAAGCCGATCGTCGAATTCATGACCTTCAACTTCGCCATGCAGGCGATCGACCAGATCATCAATTCAGCCGCCAAGACGCTCTACATGTCCGGCGGCCAGATGGGCGCCCCGATCGTCTTTCGCGGCCCGAACGGCGCGGCTGCCCGCGTCGCCGCGCAGCATTCGCAATGCTATGCCGCCTGGTACAGCCATGTTCCCGGGTTGAAGGTGGTGATGCCCTATACCGCCGCCGACGCCAAGGGTCTGCTCAAGGCGGCGATCCGTGACCCGAACCCGGTCATCTTCCTCGAGAACGAAATCCTTTACGGCCACTCCTTCGACGTGCCGAAGATGGACGATTTCGTGCTGCCGATCGGCAAGGCGCGCATTCACAAATCCGGCAAGGACGTGACCATCGTCTCGTTCGGCATCGGTATGACCTACGTGATCAAGGCCGAGGCGGAGTTGCGCGGCATGGGCATCGATGCCGAGATAATCGACTTGCGCACCATCCGCCCGCTCGACTTCGACACGATCATCGCCTCGGTCAAAAAGACCAATCGCCTCGTGGTGGTCGAGGAAGGCTTTCCGCAGAACTCGGTCGGCGACCATGTCGCCAATCAGGTCTCGCAGCGCGCCTTCGATTTCCTCGATGCACCGGTCATTACAATTGCCGGCAAGGACGTGCCGATGCCCTATGCGGCGAACCTCGAAAAGCTGGCGCTGCCCAATGTCGGCGAGGTCGTCGAGGCGGTCAAAGCCGTCACGTATCGCTGAGCAGGGCGGGAGGACAAAATGCCGATCAACATCACCATGCCGGCGCTTTCGCCCACAATGGAAGAGGGCAACCTTTCCAAGTGGCTGGTCAAGGAAGGCGACAAGGTCTCGCCGGGCGACGTGATTGCCGAGATCGAGACGGACAAGGCAACGATGGAAGTCGAAGCCGTCGACGAAGGCACGGTTGCCAAGCTGGTGGTTCCGGCCGGCACTGAAGGCGTCAAGGTCAATGCGCTGATCGCGGTATTGGCGGCTGAGGGGGAGGATGCTGCTTCTGCCGTCAAAAGCGGTGATGGCGCTGCGCCGGCCAAGGCTGAGGCTCCGAAAGCGGAAGCCGCCAAAGCGGAAACATCAAAGCCCGAAGCGTCGAAGCAGGAGCCTGCCGCACCTACGCCTAAGGCGGACGCGGTGCCGGTCGCCAACGGCCACGCAAACGGTGAGCGCATCTTCGCCTCGCCGCTGGCCCGGCGCATCGCCAGCGAAGCTGGTATAGATGTCGCGGCGCTGACAGGCTCCGGCCCCCGCGGCCGCGTGGTAAAGGCCGATGTCGATGCCGCAATTTCCAGTGGCGGCGCCAAGGCGGCACCAGCAGCAAAAGCGGCGCCCGCCGGCGCTCCGGCGCCTGCGGCCGCAGCACCCAAACCAATGTCCGACGAGCAGGTGCTCAAACTGTTTGCCGAAGGCTCCTACGAGCTGGTCCCCCACGACAATATGCGCAAGACCATTGCGCGGCGGCTGGTCGAGGCCAAAACCACCATCCCGCATTTCTATCTGACGCTCGACTGCGAGCTCGACGCGCTTCTGGCCCTGCGCACGCAGATCAATGCGGCCGCCCCGGCGAAGAAGACCGAGAAGGGCGAAACGCCGGCCTACAAGCTTTCGGTCAACGACATGGTTATCAAGGCTCTGGCCATGGCGCTGATGGCGGTGCCGGATGCCAATGTGTCGTGGATAGAAAACGCCATGGTCAAGCACAAGCATGCCGATGTCGGCGTTGCCGTGTCGATCCCCGGCGGCCTGATCACCCCGATCATCCGGCGTGCCGATGAAAAGACGCTGTCCGTCATCTCCAACGAGATGAAGGATCTTGCCGGCCGCGCCCGTAGTCGCAAGCTGAAACCGGAAGAATATCAGGGCGGCACCACGGCGGTGTCCAATCTCGGTATGTTCGGCGTCAAGGATTTTTCTGCCGTCATCAACCCGCCGCATGCGACGATCCTGGCGGTCGGCGCCGGCGAGCAACGCGCAGTGGTGAAGAACGGCGAGATCAAGATCGCCACGATCATGTCGGTGACGTTGTCGACCGATCACCGCGCCGTCGACGGTGCGCTCGGCGCCGAGTTGCTCGTCGCCTTCAAACGCATGGTCGAAAACCCGATGGGCATGCTGGTTTAAGAGAGGGGAACAGGGCGGTGCGGAAATTCTTCACCAGCCTTTTTGCCTTTTTTCTTTCCGGTTTGGCGGGCGGATTGGTGGCGCAGTGGCTCGCCGTCGCCACCAATGCCGACGTAGAGTACATCCTTGTGTTCATGATCTCGGTTCTCGTCACCGTCCTCGTGACGGTCGCGTTCTTCATCGCACAATTCATGTCGGACCCACGACGGGCAACAAAGCTGACGGCGACCATAGGGGTAGCGTTTTTTGTGCTCGTTGGAGTTGCCCTGATCGGCTGGACTTTCTCCCAGCCCCCAGGCAAGAGCCAGTGGTCGGGCGATCTTCCCGTAGTCGCCGGTCTCGTTCTGCCGGGCATCGCTACAGTGCTGGTCCAGTGGCTTTTCGTGCGCTGGCGATTGGCGCGCTCGCAACCAGGTTTCGGCGGGGCAGGCACATGAAGACGGTCCTCTGCTACGGCGATTCGCTGACCTGGGGCTATGACGCGGCAAACCTCGGCCGTCATCCGCCGGCGGATCGCTGGCCGAGCGTGCTGCAGGCAACATTGGGCAGCGGCGTCGAGGTCATCGCCGAAGGCCTGAATGGCCGAACCACCGCCTTCGACGATCACTTGGCCGGGGCGGACCGCAATGGCGCAAGGCTGTTGCCAACAATCCTGACGACGCACGCACCGATCGACTTGATCGTCATCATGCTCGGAGCCAACGATATGAAGCCGTGGATTCACGGTAATCCGGTCGCGGCCAAACAAGGCATGCAACGCCTGATCGACATCGTGCGCGGTCACGATTACCCGTTCGATTGGCCGGCGCCGCAGATCCTGATCGTCGCGCCGCCCGTAGTCAGCCGCACGGAAAACGCCGAGTTCAAGGAAATGTTCGCCGGCGGCGATGACGCGTCAAAGCGGCTGGCGCCGCAATATTCCGCCCTTGCCGACGAGGCCGGCTGCGGCTTCTTCGATGCCGGCACGGTGGCCAAAACCACGCCGCTCGACGGCGTCCACCTGGACGCGGAAAACACGCGGAACGTCGGGCAAGCGCTGGCGCCGCTCGTGCGCCTCATGTTGGAATTGTGAAGGAGAAAGCCGTGGCTGAGAACTACGACGTCATCATCATCGGCTCCGGCCCCGGCGGCTATGTCACTGCAGTGCGTTCGGCCCAGCTTGGCTTCAAGACGGCGATCGTCGAGCGCGAGCACTTGGGCGGCATCTGCCTCAACTGGGGCTGCATTCCGACCAAAGCGCTGCTGCGCTCCGCCGAGATCATGCACTATTCGGATCATCTGAAGGACTACGGCCTGAAGATCGATGGCAAGGTCAGCGTCGACACAGCCGCCGTCGTCGATCGCTCGCGAAAGGTCTCGCTGCGGCTCAACGGCGGCGTCGGCTTCCTGATGAAAAAGAACAAGGTTGACGTCATCTGGGGCGAAGCCAAGCTGACCAAACCTGGCGAGATCGTCGTGTCGAAATCGTCGAAGAAGCCGATGGAGCCGCAGCCGCCGGCGCCCAAGGGCGTCAAGGGCGAGGGCACCTACAGCGCCAAGCATATCATTCTGGGGACCGGAGCGAGGCCGCGCGCATTGCCCGGCATCGAGCCGGACGGCAAGTTGATCTGGACCTATTTCGAGGCCATGGTGCCGAAAGAGATGCCGAAATCGCTGCTGGTGATGGGCTCGGGCGCCATCGGCATCGAGTTCGCCTCGTTCTACCGCACCATGGGCGCCGAGGTGACGGTGGTCGAACTGCTGCCGGCTGTGATGCCGGTCGAGGACGCCGAGGTCTCGAAATTCGCGCAGAAGCAGTTCGAGAAGCAGGGCATGAAGATCATTCTAGAAGCCAAGGTGACCAAGGTCGAGCAGGGCACTAACTCGGTCACGGCGCATGTCGAGATGAAGGACGGCAAGGTCGAGAAGATCACCGCCGATCGTATGATCTCGGCCGTCGGCGTACAGGGTAACATCGAAAACCTCGGCCTCGAGACGCTCGGCGTGAAGACGGACCGCGGTTGCGTCGTCGTCGACGGCTACGGCAAGACAAATGTGCCGGGCGTCTACGCCATCGGCGACGTTGCCGGACCGCCGATGCTCGCCCACAAGGCCGAGCATGAGGGCGTGGTCTGTGTGGAAAAGATCGCCAATTTCCCCGGCGTGCATGCCATCGACAAGCTGAAGATCCCGGGCTGCACCTATTGCAATCCGCAAGTCGCCTCGGTCGGACTGACGGAAGCCAAAGCGAAAGCCGATGGCAAGGACATCCGCGTCGGCCGCTTCCAGTTCGCCGCAAACGGCAAGGCGATTGCGCTGGGCGAAGACCAAGGTTTCGTCAAGACCATTTTCGACAAGAAGACCGGCCAGTTGCTGGGTGCCCACATGGTCGGCGCAGAAGTAACCGAACTGATCCAGGGCTTCGTCGTGGCGATGAATCTGGAGACCACCGAGGAAGAGCTGATGCACACGATCTTCCCGCACCCGACGCTGTCGGAGATGATGAAGGAGAGTGTACTCGACGCCTATGGCCGCGCACTGAATGCATGATAAATTAGTGGGGCGAGTCTCACACGGAAGACACAAAGGAACTCGACGGCAGAGCAATTCGTTTCGCAGGCATGATCCATCATACAAGGAGAGGGCATATGGAAATGAACGGCGTGGGCTGGGTTGCAGCCATCATCATCGGCGGCCTGGCGGGATGGCTCGCCGAGATGGTCATGAAGAGCAATACCGGCATCCTCATGAACATCGTTCTCGGCATTGTCGGCGCAATCGTGTTGAACGCCATCTTGCAGATCCTGAACATCGGCATCTTCGGCGTCGGCTGGATAGCCTATCTGATCACCGGCTTCATCGGTGCCTGCATTCTGATTGCGGTCGGACGACTGGTGCGCCGCTAACCTCTGTCGGCACTTGCTATGCGAAAAAGGCCACCGCGGCATGCGTGATCGCGGCCTTTTTCTTTTCGCCGAAAAGTCCTAGATGACGTGGGTAGAGCGAGCGCTGGACAAGCGCTTGCCAATGAGCCGGGTTTCACATGGTCACCGTCCTCGACACGATTGCCAATGCGCCGCGCCTGCGGCATCCCGAAAAGGCGCACAAGCCGGATCAGGACGTACTGCGCAAGCCTGACTGGATCCGCGTCAAGGCGCCGATGTCGAAAGGCTATGCCGAGACGCGCGAAATCGTGAAGTCTCACAAACTGGTGACGGTTTGCGAAGAGGCGGGCTGCCCCAATATCGGCGAGTGCTGGGAGAAGAAGCACGCCACCTTCATGATCATGGGCGAGATCTGCACGCGGGCCTGCGCCTTTTGCAATGTCGCCACCGGCATCCCGACCGCACTCGATCCCGACGAGCCGGCGCGTGTCGCGCATGCGGTCAAGCAAATGGGCTTGAGCCATGTCGTCATCACCTCCGTCGATCGCGACGATCTGGCCGACGGCGGGGCCCAGCATTTTGCTGATGTCATCCGTGCGATCAGGGCAGCAACCCCGTCGACGACGATCGAAATCCTGACGCCCGATTTCCTGCGCAAGGACGGTGCGCTGGAGATCGTGGTGGCGGCCAGGCCGGATGTTTTCAACCATAATCTCGAGACCGTGCCGTCTAACTATCTGACGGTTCGGCCGGGCGCGCGCTATTTCCACTCGATCAGGCTCTTGCAGCGGGTCAAGGAGCTTGACCCCTCGATCTTCACCAAGTCCGGCATCATGGTCGGCCTTGGCGAGGAGCGGAACGAAATTCTGCAGCTGATGGACGATTTGCGTTCGGCCAATGTCGACTTCATGACCATCGGCCAATATCTGCAGCCGTCGAAGAAGCACCATCCGGTGATCCGCTTCGTCACGCCGGAGGAATTCAAGTCCTTTGAGACGATCGGCAGGACCAAGGGCTTCCTGCTGGTAGCGTCGAGCCCGCTGACGCGCTCGTCGCACCATGCCGGGGACGACTTTGCCAGGTTGCGCGCGGCGCGCGAAGCGTTTCTCAAAAAGTCCGCCTAACACTGGTTTTATGCCACAATTCGAAGCCCATCGCCGCGTTGCGCATACGCCGGAGCAGATGTTCGCTCTGGTCGCCGATGTCGAATCCTATCCGCAATTCCTGCCGCTTTGCGAGGCACTGACGGTTCGCTCACGCAAGGAACGCGACGGGCGCACCTTGCTCATCGCCGACATGAGCATCGGCTACAAGGCGATCCGCGAGACCTTTACCACGCAGGTGCTGCTGAAGCCGGACGAGAACGCCATAGATGTCAAATACATCGACGGCCCTTTCAAATATCTGAGCAATGTCTGGCGCTTCGACCCGGCGGACGGCGCTGGTTGCAACGTCTGCTTCTTTATCGACTACGAGTTCAAGAGCCGCATTTTGGGTGCGTTGATGGGAACCATGTTCGACCGCGCCTTCCGCATGTTCTCCGAGGCGTTCGAGAAACGGGCCGAAATCATCTACGGCGCGCCATCGACGGCCTGATCCGCAGCGAGCGCGCGCAGACCCAGTTCAAGCGCATGACGGACCGTCTCCCTGCGGATGTAATCGCGGCCCTTGTCGGCGAACAGCTGGCATTCGCTGACTACCGGCCGGCCAGCCACGGCAACGCCGAACCAGACCAGGCCGACAGGTTTTTCCGCCGAGCCGCCGTCCGGACCGGCGATGCCGGTCACCGCCAGGGCGAGCCCGGCCGGCGAATGCGCCAAGGCTCCGGCCGCCATCTCCACCGCAGTCTCGCGCGAGACCGCGCCGTGCGCCTCGAGCGTAGCGGCCGAGACGCCGAGCATCTCGGTCTTGGCCTGGTTGGAATAGGTGATGAAGCCGCGATCGACCACCGCGGAAGAGCCGGCGATGTCGGTCAGCGCGGCGATGATCATGCCGCCGGTGCAGCTCTCCGCCGTCGCCAGCATCATGCCGCGCTGCTGGCAGGCCTTAAGCAGGGCATCTGCGAGACCGCTATTGCTCATTCAGGGACATCCCCTGGAAACACAACGCTGGCAGTCGCGATGGCCGCTATGCCTTCCTCACGGCCGACGAAGCCGAGCTTCTCATTGGTTGTCGCCTTGATCGAGATGCGATCGCGCGAAATTCGCAGCATTGCCGAAAGCGCTTCGGTCATGGCCTCGCGATGCGGGCCGACGCGCGGCGCCTCGCAGATCAGGGTGATATCGGCGTTGGCGATGCGTCCGCCGCGCGCGCGCACCAGCTTCACCGCGTGTTCGACGAAGATGCGTGAAGCGGCCCCTTTCCACTGCGGGTCGGAGGGCGGGAAATGCGTGCCGATGTCACCGGCGCCGCAGGTGGCGAGCAGGGCGTCGGTCAAGGCGTGGAGACCGACATCGGCATCCGAATGGCCGGACAACTTCCTATCGTGTGGAATGGCGACGCCGCACAGGGTGACATGGTCGCCGGGCACGAACGCATGGACGTCATAGCCATTGCCGGTTCGGATGTCGGGAAAACGCGGGGCGCTGGAAAGCCGCTGATCCGCCATTGCAATATCCCGTGCCCAGGTCAGTTTGACGTTGTCCGGCGAGCCGGGAACGATCTTCACCGGAATATGCGCCCATTCGGCGATTGCCGCATCGTCGGTGAAATCCGCTTTGCCCAGATGATGAGCCTTTTCGTGCGCAGCCAGGATCGGCCAGAACGGAAAGCCTTGCGGTGTCTGTGCGGCATGAAGCCCGGCCCTGGACACGGTTTCGCCGATCATGCCTTCGGCCGTTTCGCGCTTGAGCGTATCGGCAACCGGCAAGGCAGGCAGTGCCCCCTGGCGCTCGCCAATGGCGGCGATCGTGCGGTCTATCAGTTCCGCATCGACAAACGGCCGGGCCGCATCATGGATCAAGACCCGGCCCGGCGCATTGCTTCTCAACGCCAGCAGTCCAAGGCGGACGGACTCCTGCCGTGACGTACCGCCGGTCACCGCGACGACACGGTCGGCGTTCGCACCGGCCGCACGGCGGAAAAGCGCGCCGTCGTCGGCATGGATAGCAACGACGACAGGTCCAATCTTCGGATGCGTCAGAAAGGCGCCGAGCGTGCGTGCGATAACGGCGCCGCCGCCGATTTGCTGGTACTGCTTCGGCCCCTTGGCCTGTCCGGCGCGCGCGCCGCGGCCGGCAGCAACGATGACCACGGCGACCTTGTCGTCCGCAGCTTGCTTTTCGCTCGCATCTCTCATGCCGAGACGCTTAACGCATGATCCCGAAAAGTGGTATCGCTTTTGGAAGACCCAGGATTGATGCGGTGCGGCGATCCGTATTTTTCCCAAATGCGCCTTAATGTCACGACATTGCGCGTTGCACATTGCCGCCGTTCTGGCTAGAGAATGTGCAGCAACCGAAGGTGCTTGGTTTTTGTGCATGCCTGATGTGACCAAATTGGCTTCGCCGCTGGATGTGGGTGGCGTGAGAATCCGCAATCGCGTATTTCTCGCGCCCATGTCGGGCATCACCGACGAACCGTTCCGGCAACGCGCCCATGCGCATGGCGCCGGGCTGGTCGTATCGGAAATGGTGGCGAGCGGCGAGCTTGCAAAGGGCAGGGCTGGTTCCGGCCTGCGCATCCGTCATTCCGGGCTGCCTGTCCACATGGTCCAGCTTGCCGGCCGTGAGGCGGCGCACATGGCCGAGGGCGCGCGAATCGCAGCCGGCGAAGGCGCCGACATCGTCGACATCAACATGGGCTGTCCGGCCAAAAAGGTGACGGGCGGCTATGCCGGTTCGGCACTGATGCGAGATCTCGACCACGCGCTGTCGCTGATCGAAGCGGTAGTCGGCGCGGTCGACGTGCCGGTCACGGTCAAAATGCGGCTCGGCTGGGACGAAGGCGCGCTCAACGCGCCGATGCTGGCGCGACGCGCCGAGCAGGCCGGGGTGATGATGGTGACGGTGCATGGCCGCACACGTTGCCAGTTCTATCAGGGCACGGCCGACTGGCGTGCCATCGCACGCGTCAAGCAGGCCGTCTCGATCCCTGTGGTTGCCAATGGCGATGTCGGCTCGCCGGCAGAGGCTGCGTCGATCCTTGACCAATCCGGCGCCGACGCGGTGATGATCGGCCGTGCGCACTATGGCGCGCCGTGGACCGCCGGCAGCATTGTAGCGGCCGCGCTGGCCGAGCCGGTATCCGGCATGCCGGAAAGCCCGCAAGCGCTGACCGATTACGTCATTGCCCATTACGAAGACATGCTGACGCTCTATGGCGTGGAAAGCGGATTGCGCCAGGCGCGCAAGCATCTCGGCTGGTATCTCGACCGCCACGCCGCCACAAGCGACGACCGGCGCAAGGCCATACTCACGTCTTTCGAGCCTGGGCGCGTCATTTCCTTGCTGCGCGACGTATTTTCAAGCGCTCCCGAAGCAGCGAACCTGCGGAGTGCGGCATGAACGCCACCGTCACACAGAGCACGGATATGGCGGACGCCGCGCATATTGTGCTCAACACCATTCGTCGGCCGGTGATCATGGTCGATCCGCAAGGCTTCATCACCTTCGCCAATGCCGATGCCGAGGATTTTTTCCGTTCGAGCGCCACGATGCTCGCCCGCAACACGCTGCACAAGCTCATTCCTTTCGGCAGCCCGCTGCTGACGCTTGTCGACCAGGTGCGCGAGCGCCGGGCGCCAGTCAACGAATACCGGGTGGACGTGTCGTCGCCGCGGCTCGGCATCGAGAAGGTGGTCGATCTCTACGTCGCGCCTGTGACGGAATTTCCAGGCTCCGTCGTGGTAATGTTCCAGGAACGCTCAATGGCCGACAAGATCGACCGGCAGATGACGCATCGCGGTGCGGCGCGCTCGGTCACCGGCCTTGCCGCGATGCTTGCCCATGAGATCAAGAACCCGCTGTCCGGCATTCGTGGTGCCGCGCAGCTGCTTGAACTGTCGGCGTCCGACGAGGATCGCGCACTGACCAGGCTGATCACCGACGAGACCGATCGCATTGTCTCGCTGGTCGACCGCATGGAGGTGTTTTCGGACGAGCGGCCGATCGACCGCTACCCCGTCAACATCCATGTCGTGCTCGACCATGTCAAGGCAATCGCCAAGAACGGTTTTGCCAAGCGGATCAAGATATTGGAGGATTATGATCCATCATTGCCTCCGGTTTTTGCCAATCGCGACCAGCTCATCCAGGTCTTCCTCAATCTGGTAAAAAATGCCGCCGAGGCGATCGGCAGCGATCCACAGGGCGAGATCATGCTGTCGACCGCCTTCCGCCCGGGCATTCGCGTTTCTGTGCCCGGAACGCAGGACCGCGTGTCGCTGCCATTGGAATTCTGCGTGCGTGACAACGGTTCGGGTGTCTCCGAAGATATCCTGCCGATCCTGTTCGATCCCTTCATCACCACCAAGCCGAACGGCTCCGGTCTCGGTCTGGCGCTGGTCGCAAAGATCGTCGGCGAGCATGGCGGCATCATTGAATGCGAATCGACGCCGCGCGGGACCACCTTCCGTATCCTGATGCCGGCATGGAAAGAAACCCAGTTTGGCACCGACGACGACGGTGAAGGAGACCGCAAATGACCGTTCGCGGCAATATTCTCGTCGCTGACGACGATGCGGCCATCCGCACAGTCCTCAACCAGGCGCTTTCGCGCGTCGGTCACGACGTGCGCGTCACCTCCAATGCCTCGACGCTGTGGCGCTGGGTGGCGGCGGGCGAGGGCGATCTGGTCATCACCGACGTTGTCATGCCCGACGAGAACGCCTTCGACATGCTGCCGCGCATCAAGAAGGCGCGACCGGAACTGCCGGTCATCGTCATGAGTGCGCAGAACACGTTCATGACCGCGATCCGGGCCTCCGAAACCGGAGCCTATGAATATCTGCCGAAACCGTTCGACCTGACGGAACTGCTCAACATCGTCAACCGCGCGCTTTCCGAGCCGCGGCGGCCCAAGATCGATACGCGTGCCGACGAGCCGCCTGAAACGATGCCGCTGGTCGGCCGCTCGGCGGCCATGCAGGACATCTACCGCATGCTGGCGCGCATGATGCAGACCGACCTGACGGTGATGATCTCGGGCGAATCGGGTACCGGCAAGGAACTGGTGGCGCGCGCGCTGCATGAATATGGCCGTCGTCGTGGTGGCCCCTTCGTCGCCATCAACATGGCGGCGATCCCACGCGACCTGATCGAATCGGAACTATTCGGGCACGAGAAGGGCGCCTTTACTGGCGCACAGAACCGCTCCACTGGCCGTTTCGAGCAGGCCGAAGGCGGCACGCTCTTCCTCGACGAGATCGGCGACATGCCGATGGAAGCGCAGACGCGGCTGCTGCGTGTGCTGCAGCAGGGCGAATACACCACGGTCGGCGGCCGCACGCCGATCAAGACCGACGTGCGCATCGTGGCTGCCACCAACAAGGACCTGCGCACGCTGATCAATCAGGGGCTTTTCCGCGAGGACCTGTTCTACCGCTTGAACGTTGTGCCGCTCAGGCTGCCGGCGCTGCGCGAGCGCTCGGAGGACATTCCGGACCTCGTCCGCCACTTCTTCAAGCTCGGCGTCAGTGAAGGCTTGCAGACCAAGCGCATTTCCACCGGCGGCATCGAGCTGATGAAGCGCTACCCATGGCCCGGTAATGTGCGCGAACTCGAAAATCTCATCCGCAGGCTGGCCGCACTGTATTCGCAGGACGAGATCTCCGCGGAGATCATCGAGGCGGAGTTGAAGACCGGCGAAAGGCCTGTCGTTCCAGGTGGCGGCAACCTCATTCCCGACGACCTTTCCATCGGCCAGGCGGTGGAGCATTTCCTGCAACGCTATTTTGCCTCGTTTGCCGGCGACTTGCCCCCGGCCGGGCTCTATCAGCGAATCCTCTCCGAGGTCGAATATCCGCTGGTCCTCGCCTCGATGACCGCAACGCGCGGTAACCAGATCAAGGCTGCGGAATTGCTGGGGCTCAACCGCAACACGCTGCGCAAGAAGATTCGCGAACTCGGCGTCAACGTCTACAAGTCGTCCAGGCAGGTCTAGACGAATCCCTTTAAGAGCGCTTTCCAGGGGATCGATTGCCGAAAGATTTCCGTCTCGGCCACACTTGTTGCATAATCGCCACAATGCGTTGCATACATCCGACGCAATCACTGGCTCTAGACGGCGACATGGCCCTGCACGCACCGACACTGAGCAAATCGCTTTTCAGCAATACCGGCGCGCGAGACGGTCGCCGGCTGCTTGCGCTGCCGGGCGTGATCGCCGTTGCCGGTGCGCTGGTGACGGCGGCGATCTCCTTCGCCATTCTGGTCGGCGCGACGCCGATCACGCCCGACGCGAGGACGACGCTGGCGCTGATTGCGCTTAATGCGGCGTTCGTCCTGTTTCTGATCTTGCTGGTCGGCCGCGAGGTGCATCGCATCCTGATGGCACGCCGGCACGGCAAGGCTGCGTCGCGCCTGCATGTCCGCATAGTCGCGATGTTTGCGCTGGTCGCCGCCATCCCCGCGATCATGGTGGCGATCATCGCGTCGATCACGCTCGACATCGGCCTCGACCGCTGGTTCGAGATCCGCACCAAGACGATCGTCAATTCGTCGTTGTCGATCGCCGACGCCTATGTGCAGGAAAACGCGCGAAATCTTCAGGGCACGACGTTGTCGATGGCTTACGACCTCGACGCTTCGCGCACGCTCTACGGTCTCGATCGCACCGGGTTCCTCGATCTCATGAACAAGGAGGCGGTGGGACGCTCGCTGGCGCACGCAGCACTCATCAAGCCCGATGGTTCCTTCGTTATGAGCGCCAAGACCGACGCGGACTTTGCCATGCCGGAGCCGCCTGAGGGCGCCGTGGCAAGCGCTGCCGACGGCAAGCCGGTGCTGATAGAGCCGCGCACCCGCAACATCATGGGTGCGATCGTCAAGCTGCGCGAGATCGACGGGCTCTATCTCTACACCATCCGCCTCGTCGATCCCGAGGTGATCAAGGCACGGCAGATCGTCAAATCCAACACCGCCGAATATCGCGGTCTCGAAGACAATCGCCGCACCTCGCAAGTGGCTTTCGCGCTTCCCTATCTGTCGCTGACGCTGATCATCATCCTGTCTGCCATCTGGACCGGCATTGCGGTGGCCGACCGCCTGGTGCGGCCGATTCGTCAGCTCATCGGCGCGGCCGATGAGGTCGCCACCGGCAATCTCGACGTAGCCGTGCCTGTCCGCCCCTCCGACGGTGACGTCGCCTCGCTCGGCGACACCTTCAACAAGATGCTGATGGAGCTGAAATCGCAGCGCAACGAGATCCTGTCGGCCAAGGATTTGATCGACGAGCGGCGGCGCTTTTCGGAGGCGGTGCTTGCCGGCGTCACCGCCGGGGTCATCGGCGTCGATCCATATGGCATCGTCACCATCGTCAACCGTTCGGCGGAAACGATGCTGGCCATATCCGCCACGGCAGCGCTTGGGCAGAACCTTTCGGCCGTGCTGCCGCATGTCGGCCGCGTCTTCGAGATCGGCCGCAAGTCGGGCAAGCCGGTCTATCGCGAACAGGTCACCTTCTATCGTGCCGGCACTGAACGGACCTTCAACGTACAGATCACGATCGAAGCCGGCGACGACGGTTCGGAGGATAAATCCTACGTCGTTACAGTCGATGACATTACCGATCTGGTCCAGGCACAGCGTTCCTCCGCATGGGCCGACGTGGCGCGACGCATCGCCCACGAGATCAAGAATCCACTGACACCGATCCAGCTTTCGGCCGAGCGTATCAAGCGGCGTTACGGCAAAGTCATCACCGAGGACCGTGAGGTTTTCGATCAATGCACCGACACCATCATCCGGCAAGTGGAGGACATCGGCCGCATGGTCGACGAGTTCTCGGCGTTCGCCCGCATGCCGAAACCGGAAATGAAGGCCATCGATCTGCGCGATTCGTTGCGCGAAGCCTCGTTCCTGGTCGAAGTGAGCCGGGCCGACATCACCTTCGAGCGCGTCTTCGGCAATGAGCCGCTCAAAGGCACGTTCGACAGCCGGCTGATGGCGCAGGCTTTCGGCAACGTCATCAAGAATGCTGCCGAAGCCATCGACGGACTTGATGCAGAGGATCGTCCGCACGGCATAATCCGGATTCAAGCCGGGCGTCAGAATGGCGCGATTCGAATCGACGTCATCGACAACGGCAGGGGCTTGCCGCGCGAGAACCGGCAGCGCTTGCTCGAGCCTTACATGACGACACGCGAGAAAGGCACCGGGCTTGGCCTCGCTATCGTCAAGAAGATCGTGGAGGACCATGGCGGGCGACTCGAATTGCACGATGCACCAGCGGACTTCCACGATGGGCGGGGTGCAATGATCAGCATCATCCTGCCGGTTGCCGCCACCGTTCCGGTACGCGGCGAGGGCAAGACGGAACACGAAAAAGAAACTGAAAAGGTCGGTAATGGCGTCTGATATTCTCATCGTCGATGACGAGGAAGACATCCGCGAACTCGTCGCCGGCATCCTGAGCGACGAAGGTCACGAAACACGCACGGCGTTTGATGCCGACAGCGCGCTGGCGGCGGTCGCCGACCGGGCACCCAGGCTGATCTTCCTCGACATCTGGCTGCAGGGCTCGCGGCTCGATGGCCTGGCCTTGCTGGACGAGATCAAGACGATGCACCCGAACCTGCCGGTGGTAATGATCTCGGGCCACGGCAACATCGAAACGGCAGTCTCGGCCATCCGCCGCGGCGCCTATGATTTCATCGAAAAGCCATTCAAGGCCGACAGGCTGATCCTCATTGCCGAACGGGCGCTCGAAACCTCCAAATTGAGACGCGAGGTTTCGGATCTCAAGCTGCGCAGCGGCGAGACTTTCGACCTCATCGGCATGTCGTCGGCAATGAGCCAATTGCGCCAGACCATCGAGCGCGTCGCGCCGACCAACAGCCGCGTCATGATTATCGGCCCCTCCGGCTCGGGCAAGGAACTGGCGGCGCGCGCCATCCACGCACTGTCGGCGCGCAAGAGTGCACCGTTTGTGACGCTGAGCGCCGCCAACATCACGCCTGAGCGTATGGAGATCGAGTTGTTCGGCACCGAATCGAACGGCGTCGAACGCAAGGTCGGCGCGCTGGAGGAAGCCCATCGCGGCATTCTCTACATCGATGAAGTGGCCGACATGCCGCGTGAGACGCAAAACAAGATCCTGCGCGTGCTGGTCGAACAGCAGTTCGAGCGGGTAGGGGGCACCAAGCGGGTCAAGGTCGACGTGCGCATCGTCTCGTCGACCTCGCAGAACCTGGAAGCCATGATCGCCGACGGCCGTTTCCGTGAGGACCTTTATCATCGCCTGGCCGTGGTTCCGGTCATGGTGCCGGGACTGGCCGAGCGTCGCGAGGACATTCCTTATCTGGTCGACAATTTCATGAAGCAGATCGCTCGCCAGGCCGGCATCAAGCCGCGCCGCATCGGCGACGACGCGCTGGCGGTGCTGCAGGCGCATAACTGGCCGGGCAACGTTCGCCAGTTGCGCAACAATGTCGAGCGGCTGATGATCCTGGCGCGCGGCGACGATGTCGATGCGCCGATCACCGCCGATCTCCTGCCTGCCGAGATCGGCGACGTCATGCCGCGCACTCCAAACAAATCCGATCAGCACATAATGGCGCTGCCGCTGCGGGAAGCGCGCGAACAATTCGAGAAGGACTATCTGATCGCCCAGATCAACCGTTTTGGCGGCAATATCTCGAAGACGGCAGAGTTTATCGGCATGGAACGCTCTGCATTGCACCGCAAGCTGAAGTCGCTGGGCGTCTGACAGCCAAACCAGTCGTGGCCCACGCAATTATCGGTTACGGCGGTCTTGGAATCGCATAAGAAAGCTGGACTTCTTTCAGGGGTTAGCCATGCCGCGCATTGCGTATGTGAACGGGCGCTACGTCGCTCACGCCGAAGCTTCCGTGCATATCGAGGACCGTGGCTATCAATTCGCCGACGGCGTCTACGAGGTCTGCGAGGTGGCACGGGGCTTCATCGTCGACATGCCCCGCCATCTCGCCCGATTGAACCGCTCACTTGCCGAACTCTCGATCGATTGGCCGATCACGCGCGGCGTGCTGCCGCTCGTCATGCGCGAGGTGGTGCGCCGCAACCATGTCGTCGACGGCCTGGTCTATGTCCAGGTGACACGCGGCGTCGCCAGCCGCGAGTTTTTCTTCCCGCCGGCGGAGACGAAGCCGTCGCTGGTGGTGACTGCCAAAAAAGCCGATCCTGCAGCTGCCGCGAAGCGGGCCGAGAGCGGGATCCGGGTTATCACAGTGCCGGAGAACCGGTGGGATCGGGTCGATATCAAGTCGGTCGGCCTGCTGCCGAACGTGCTGGCCAAGCAGAAAGCCAAGGAAGCCGGCGCTCAGGAGGCCTGGTTCGTCGATGTCGACGGCACCGTCAAGGAAGGTGGATCGTCGAACGCCTGGATCATCACCGGGGATGGCGTGCTGGTGACGCGGCCGGCCGAGCACGGCATCCTGCGCGGCATCACCCGTACGACGCTGTTCGACGTGGCCGCCAAGCTCGGCCTGACGATCGAGGAGCGCGGTTTTTCGGTGGCCGAAGCCAAGGCCGCGCGCGAGGTTTTCATCAGCTCCGCGACCACGATTGCCATGCCGGTGGTGGCGATCGATGGCGCTCCCGTCGCCAACGGCCACCCGGGCTCGATAACAGTTTCATTACGGCAGGCCTTTTTTGACGTTGCGGAAAAAAGTCCAGCCTGATAACCGCACAGATGGAATGAACATCAATATATCTCGTTCTGCTTGTCGTTACTGACGGCAAGATGGTGTTTGCGTGCTTGACATGTGCCGGCTAATTTGGCGCATTGGCCTGCAAACCGAAGGGGATCGGCGAAAGACAAGAACAATGGCGGAACGATCGCAAAATCTTCAGGACCTGTTCCTGAATTCAGTTCGCAAGAGCAAAAATCCACTCACCATCTTTCTCATCAACGGCGTGAAGCTGACCGGCGTGGTCACTTCGTTCGACAATTTCTGCGTTCTGCTGCGTCGCGACGGCCATTCCCAGCTTGTCTACAAGCACGCTATTTCCACGATCATGCCGAGCCAGCCGGTTCAGATGTTCGATGGTGAGGAAAGCCAGGGCGCCTGATTGGCACGT
Source organism: Mesorhizobium sp. M1182 (assembly GCF_040318335.1). NCBI lineage: Bacteria > Pseudomonadati > Pseudomonadota > Alphaproteobacteria > Hyphomicrobiales > Phyllobacteriaceae > Mesorhizobium > Mesorhizobium sp. M1182. Next base: position 140,363 of record NZ_JAMYMD010000008.1, on the reverse strand, counting down.
GAGAAAGACGCGGACCGCCGCGTTCGCGGAAAACCAGCACATCAGACCGGGACAGAGGCCAACGGCCCGACCCGGGCGGTGGTAATCGTGCCGGTGCTTACCCGGCAGCCGCGTGGCGACGACGACACCAACCGCCCCCGCCTGACCCGTTCCGCCGAGGCTCGTCGCGACGAGGCCGTCGGCCTCGCCAGCGCCATCGACCTCGACCTGGTCCACACGGCGGTGGTGACCGTCAACGATCCACGCCCGGCGACCTTGCTCGGCAGTGGCAAGGTGGCGGAGTTCGCTGAGATCGTCAAAGAGGGCCACGCGGAAGTGGTCATTGTCGATCATCCGCTGACCCCGGTACAGCAGCGCAACCTCGAAAAAGAGTTGAACGCCAAGGTGCTCGACCGCACCGGGCTGATCCTGGAGATTTTCGGCGAGCGCGCCCGCACCAAGGAAGGCACGCTGCAGGTCGATCTTGCCCATCTCAACTACCAGAAAGGCCGCCTTGTGCGGAGCTGGACCCACCTCGAGCGCCAGCGTGGCGGCGCCGGCTTTCTCGGCGGCCCTGGCGAGACCCAGATCGAGTCGGATCGGCGTGTGCTGCAGGACAAGATCACCAAGCTGAAGCACGAGCTCGAAACTGTGCGCCGCACCCGCGACCTGCACCGCGCCAAGCGCAAGAAGGTGCCATTTCCGGTAGTGGCGATCGTCGGCTACACCAATGCCGGCAAGTCGACTCTGTTCAACCGGCTGACCGGAGCAGGGGTGCTGGCCGAAGACATGCTGTTTGCCACGCTCGACCCGACGCTGCGCCGCGTGCGTCTGCCGCACGGCACGCCGATCATCCTTTCCGATACGGTCGGCTTCATTTCCGACCTGCCAACGCATCTGGTCGCGGCCTTCAGGGCGACGCTGGAGGAAGTGGTCGAGGCAGACCTCGTCATTCATCTGCGCGACATCTCCGATCCCGATACGGCCGCGCAGGCCGAAGATGTCGAGCGCATCCTTGCCGATCTCGGCGTCGATGCCCGCGATAGCAAGCGCGTCATCGAAGTATGGAACAAGATCGACCGGCTCGACGAGGGCAACCGGGCGCGGCTGCTTGCCGATGGTGCTGACGGCAAGAAGGCACCGCCGATCGCCATATCGGCGGTAACCGGCGAGGGCATCGATGCGCTGAAGGCGATCATCGAGACGATGATGTCGGGCGAACTGGAGACCTTCACCGTCACACTCAAGCCCGACCAACTCGGCGTCGTCGACTGGCTTTACCGCAACGGCGACATCATCTCGCGCGACGACAATGAGGATGGCAGCGTAACCGTCGCGCTCAAGGCTACACACAGCGCTCGGCAGGAGATCGAAAGCCGATTGCGCCGTCAAAACAACGGGTAGAGGCGTTTACTTCGCGCTTTTTGCCTGCTGCCAGAGCGCTTCCATCTCGTCCAGCGTCGCCTCTTCGAGGCTGTTTCCCGACGCTTGCAGCGTCCGCTCGACATAGTGGAAGCGCGACCGGAATTTTTCGTTGGTGCCGCTGAGTGCCGCTTCGGAATCAATTTTGAGGTGCCGGCCGAGATTGACGACCGCAAACAGCATGTCGCCGAACTCGTCCTTGATCGGCGCAGTGTCGCCTTTGGCCAGCGCCTCGCGTAGTTCGCCGATCTCCTCCTCGATCTTGTCGAGGATCGGCGCCGCCTCGCTCCAGTCGAAGCCGACGCGGGCGGCCTTTTCCTGCAGCTTGAGCGCCCGGGTCAGCGCGGGCAGGGCGACCGGCACGCTGTCGAGAAAGCCCTTGCCATGGTCTTCCGGGTCGAGCCCACGGGCGAGGCGCGCACTGCGCTTCTCCGCCTTTTCCTCTGCCTTGATCTTTTCCCACATGCCCTTGGCCATGCCGGCGCTGCGCGCCTTGTCGTCGCCGAAGACATGGGGGTGGCGGCGGATCATTTTTGTGGTGATGGCCAGGACCACATCGCCGAATGAAAATTCGCCGGCCTCCTCGGCCATTTGCGCGTGGTAGACCACTTGCAGCAGGAGATCGCCGAGTTCATCCCGCAGATCGTCCAGATCGCCACGCGCAATGGCGTCCGCCACTTCGTAGGCTTCCTCGATCGTGTACGGCGCGATTGTCGAAAAGTCCTGCTCGATATCCCACGGGCAGCCGGTTTCCGGCGCCCGCAGCGCTGCCATGATCTCGATCAGTCGGGAAATGTCTTTCGAGGGTTTCATCTGGGAAACGCTATCCTGTACACGGCTGTGCGGCCAACGGCTTCAGCCGGTGAGGGCGCCTTGTCCACAGACGGGCCGCCAGACCATGATACGAAAGTGGAAGCCGGTTTCCGGAAGATCCTAGTTAGCAAAAGCATCAGTCGAGCACGGAGACTATCGCCTTGGCGAGCGCATCCATGCCGTCCTCGGGCAGGCCGGCAACGTTGATGCGGCTGTCGCCGACCATATAGATGGCATGCTCGGCGCGCAGCCGCTCGACTTGCGCTTCCGACAGGCCAAGCCGGGAAAACATGCCGCGATGGCTGGCGACGAAATCGAAACGGTCGGAGTTGGACTGCCGCCGCAGCGCCTCGGCGAACTGGACGCGCAGCCGCAGCATGCGCAGCCGCATCTCTTCAAGCTCTGCCTCCCAGTCGGAACGCAATGCGGGGTCTTCAAGCACGACGCGCACCGCCGCCGCGCCGTGGTCCGGCGGCATCGAATACATGGCGCGCGCCGCCGACAGCATCTGGCCCATCGCCAAATCCGCCTGCGCGCCACCTTTCGCCATGATCAGCGCTGCACCGACTCGGTCGCGATAGACGGCAAAGTTCTTCGAGCAGCTGGAGGCAACGACCATTTCCGGAACTTTTGCCGCCAGAAGGCGCAAGCCGGCGGCATCCGCATCAAGTCCCTCGCCAAAGCCCTGATAGGCGATGTCGACAAAGGGCAGCAGGCCGCGCTCAACGACAAGATCGGCAATGGCAGCCCATTGCCAGATGTCTAGATTGGCGCCTGTCGGGTTATGGCAGCAGCCATGCAACAATACGACGTCGCCAGGATTCGCGGTTCTCAATGCATTCAGCATGTCGTCGAAGCGAACCGCACCAGAAGCAGCGTCGAAATAGGGATATTCGCGTATCTGCAGGCCAGCGGCGCGCATCACCGGCATGTGGTTCGGCCATGTCGGATCCGACAGCCAGACCATCGCGTCGGTGCGGGTCCTTTTCAGCAGCTCTGCTACCAGCCGCAGCGCGCCGGAGCCGCCTGGCGCCTGCGCCGCACGAATGCGCGTCATGTCGGCGGCTGGGCCGAACACCAGCCTGGCCATCGCCGCGTTGAACGCGGTATCGCCGGCAAGGCCGAGATAGGTCTTGGTATTCTGGCCCTGCAGCAGCCGCTTTTCGGCTTCGCGTACCGCGCGCATCACCGGCGTCTTGCCGTCGCGATCCTTATAGACGCCGACCCCAAGATCGACCTTGTCGGGGCGCGGGTCGGCGCGATAGAGGCCGATCAAGGCCAGGATCTTGTCGGCAGGCGCGGGCTGGAGATTTTCGAACATCGATAAGGTTCCGTTGGCGGCGGAGTGATACGCAAACCGGCCGTGCTTTGCCAGCAGTTTCATATGCGCCAACTCGGCGCCGGTTTGCCTCGAAGGCGGCCGATACTATCTGGCGGGCGAGAGCGGGCCCGATATCTCCCAGGACGAGAACGCGGCGAGCCGTAAGAAAATTTCGGGGAGAGCGGGATTAACATCCCGACCTGCTCCGTAAACAGGACATGAAACGGCCGATGCCACGCTTCGATATTCTGGGACAGCTCGGTTCGCTGCGCCGCTATGCACGCTCGCTGACGCGCGACAGCGCCGATGCAGAGGATCTGGTGCATGATGCGCTGGTGCGTGCCTATGAGCGACGCGGCAGCTTCCGCTCCGGCGGAAATCTTCGCGTATGGCTGCTGTCGATCGTCCATAATGCATTCATCGACGGTCTGCGGTCCCGCAAATCCGAAGCAATGCGCATCGAACAGGCCGGCTATCTCGCCGAGGCGAATGTCCCGGCGCCGCAGGAACATTCGGTCCGTCTGGCCCAGGTGCGCGAAGCGTTTTTCGAATTGCCGGAGGAGCAGCGTTCGGCGTTGCATCTCGTCGCCATCGAGGGGCTTAGCTACAGCCAGGCCGCTGAGGTGAGTGGCGTGCCGCTTGGCACGCTGATGTCGCGCATCGGCAGGGCGCGTGCGGCCCTGCGCGAGATGGAGGACGCGGTGCCGGCACGCGCGAAAGGCCATCTGAAGATCGTCGGAGGTGGATCATGAACCAACTGCGCGATCCCGTCACCGACACTGATCTCGACGCCTATGTCGACGATCAGCTGGACGTGGCTCGTCGCATCGAGGTCGAGGCGTTCCTTTCGGCCCGCCCGGACGCGGCCGCGCGGGTGATGTCCGACTTACGGATGCGTGACGAATTGCGCGTGGCGCTTGCCGGATCGAAAGGCATGGCGCGGCCCGCGACGGCCGATGCTGCACGGCGGCTGGAGCGGGGATTGGCGCGCGGCCGCGTCCTTGGTGCTTTGCAGCGAGCTGCGGCAGTTGCTGTCTTCGTCGCTGCCGGCTGGCTTGCGAACGGGCTCATCGGACCGATATCGGTGACGGAAGTCGTCGCTTCGACCCATCCGCCGGCCTATGTGGAGGACGCGGTCCGGGCGCACCGCACGACGCTCGTGCGCGAGGCGATGTCGTCGCAACCCGAAGCACCCGGCTACAATGCCGACGAAATCCGCGCCGCGACGGCGATCGTGATGCCATCGCTGCCGGCGGACTGGACGGTCCGTGACGTGCAGATCTATCCATCGCAATTCGGACCGAGCGTCGAGATGGCTGTCGAGACGAAAGAGATGGGGCTGGTCTCGTTGTTCGCGATCAGGCCCGGAACATTCGACGTCGTCAAGCCGACCGTCGTTCCCTCGGGCGAAGTTTCCTCGGCTTATTTCCAGATCGGCGAGGTCGCCTACGCGGTCGTCGGACGCAGCGATGTCGGCGGTCTCGATCGCACGGCCGAAGCGCTCGCCAAAACGCTTTACTGATCGACCTGCAAGAAGGAGAACCACATGAACAATCTCGGATATATCGGGGCCGGAGCCCGAGCCGGAGCCGTCTACGATGAAGGCCTGCGCCGGCACATGCTGCGCGTCTATAACTATATGGGCCTTGGCCTCGTCGTTACGGGCGTGATCGCGTTCGTGGTGGCTTCCACGCCCGCTCTTTACGTGCCGATCTTCTCCACACCGCTGAAATGGGTGGTGATGCTGGCCCCGCTGGCCTTTGTGCTCTTGTTCTCGTTTCGGATGCAGGCGATGTCGGCAGCCGGCGCCCAGGCGATGTACTGGGCATTCTGCGCGGTCATGGGCCTGTCGCTGGCTTCCGTGTTCCTGGTCTTTACCGGCACCAGCATCGCACGCACCTTCTTCATCGCCGCCACCATGTTCGGCGCGACCAGCCTTTACGGGTACACGACCAAACGCGACCTGACGCAGTTTTCGTCGTTCCTGATCATGGGCCTGATCGGCGTGGTGATCGCCAGCATCGTCAATATCTTCCTGGGCTCGACCGCGCTCCAATTCGCGATCTCTGTGATCGGCATCGCCGTCTTCATAGGCCTCACCGCCTGGGATACCCAGACGATCAAAGAGCAGTATGCGGAAAACTTCGGCGCGGAATCACAGCAGAAACTCGCTGTCTTCGGTGCATTCTCGCTCTATCTGAACTTCATCAACATCTTCCAACTGCTGTTGAACTTCACCGGCGAGCGCGAATAGCCGGCGTTGAACCAAGACCGGAGTTGGACATCATGGACAGAAACGATCAGCAAGCGATCGGACAGCTCTTCGAGAAGTTGGCAAGCGCCGAGCGCCAGGCGCCCCCGCGCGATGCCGAAGCAGAGCGCTTCATCCAGGACCAGATCACCCAGCAGCCTGGGGCGCCATATTACATGGCCCAGACGATCGTGGTGCAGGAGCAGGCCCTGAACGCAGCTCAGGCGCGCATAGAAGAACTGGAGGAGCAGGCGCGGCAGCCGGCCGGCGGTGGACCGCTCAGCGGCTTCTTCGGCCGCAGCGGCGGCAGGCGCTCAGGCTCGGTTCCGCGGGTAGGGCGCACCGCCTCCGTTGCAACTGAAGGGCCGCAGGACACGCCACAGCGGGCAGGCGGCGGTTTTCTTGCCGGCGCCGCGCAGACCGCGATGGGCGTGGCGGGCGGCGTGCTGCTCGGCAACGCGATCGCCGGCGTGTTTGGCGGCAGCGAAGCGAAGGCAGCTGAACAGCCGACGCCGCAGCCGGACGAAGCCGATCAGGCAGGCGATGCCAGCTCCGACAATGGCGGTGACTTCGGTGATATGGAGTTCTGATGAGCGACCCAGACTGTGCCTGTACCGGCGCTGGGGACGATTGCGGGTAAGCATAGGCGAGATGGCGAGGGCAACATCCGGGAAGCGAGCCCTCGCCGGCGGCTAATAACCCAGGCGCTTCAGTTCAGCCTTGACCGCTGCGATCGTCTTGAAGCGGAAGTGCTTCGTTGTGCCGTCGCGCCAATGGCAGTCGCATGTGGCGTCGAACTTCCGGCTCGCTTTCAATTGAGTCAGCGCCTTCTGGCCTGGCTTGGGGCCATCGAAGATGCGAACTTCGTAGAGCGTCCCTTCGACATCGTAGTGCATCTGAGCCCAGGAAAGTATCACGATCAGTTCCTTTGCCGGGTCGTGGTCGGCGTTGGCGAGGCCGAGCGCGATGTCCGGTGTGTCGCCCTCTTGTTCACCGAGCGTGACCTGGATTGCGCGATATCTGTTGTCAGCTAGCCGTTGCAGCGCGACGAGCGGGCGTTCCGGATATTCCTCGGCGGTCTGGTAATCGACGAAGAGTGTCTGGAGGCCGTTCCAGCTCACGGCTGTGGTGTGCGGATCAGCATTGTCGGCGAACCCAACAACACGTTTGGCGAAAGCCAGGTCGTTCTCGCCTGGCGTACGACTGACATCCTGAGCTCGCGCATCGGTGAGCGCGCAGGCGAGGGTGAGGGCAAGACCTGCAAGCAGCGGAAGCGTCTTCATGATTCGCAATCCTAGCATGCCCGTTGCCCCACAGCGCTGTTGCGAACGTCTACGAGTGACCGGCCTGATCTCGCCGCCATCGGATGCTATAGGCGTAGTCGCATAAGATAGATTATGGAACTGGCATGGCCGATTGGATGTGACGTGAAGCTAGCACCTCGCGAGATCCAACTCGGGAACCCAGGCCATAAAATCTTGGTCTTTCACGCTGATTCGTAAGGGATTTCGATCGTCATGCCGTCATAAGCAGGCTCGACGTTGGCCGGCGTCTCGGCCATTACCGTAGCGTAGTCGAGTGGCACATGCATATGCGTCAGCACCGCGTTCTTCGGCGCCAGCCTTTCGATCCAGCCAAGCGCCTGGCCAAGCGACAGATGGCTCGGATGGACGGTGTATTGCAGCGCGTCGATGACCAGCATGTCCAGCCCGCGCAAACGCTTGGCGGTCGCCTCCGGAAAGTCGCTGACGTCAGGGCAATAGGCCAGCCCACCGATGCGGAAACCCAGCGAGGTGATGTCGCCATGGAGCTGCAGCAGCGGTTCGAGGGTGAGGGCGCCGCCCTCGCCTGCGATCACCACCGGCCTGTGGTGGTCGATGATATGGGCGTTGACGATCGGCGGATACGAACTGCCTTTCGGTGTTTCGAAACAGTAGCGGAACGCCTCGCGTAGGCGCAGCATGGTAGCCTGATCCGCATGGATGTCGATCCGGTGGCGCTGCTCGAGCACGAAGCCGCGCAAATCGTCGATGCCGTGGATATGGTCGGCATGCGGATGTGTATAGACCACCGCATCGATGCGCTTGACCGATGCCAGCAGCATCTGCTCGCGGAAATCCGGGCCGGTGTCGATGACGACCGTGGTCCGGGCGCCACTCGCCGCGATCCGCTCGACGAGCGCTGCGGTGCGCGTGCGCCGGTTCCGGGGGTTCGCGGGATCGCAATTGCCCCAGTCGCCGGTGATGCGTGGCGTGCCCGGCGATGAGCCGCAGCCGAGGACGGTAAGACGTAGCCGGTCGCTCATGCGTCAGGCGCCCGGCGCGCTCGGGCGCGGCATTTTCCTGAACAGCCGGAAGAAATTATCCGTGGTGATATTAGCGATCTCGGCCTCGCTGAAGCCGATCGTCTCCGCCAGCACCTTGGCTGCATACGCGACATAGGCGGGCTCATTACGCTTGCCGCGAAACGGGATCGGCGCAAGGTATGGCGCGTCGGTTTCGACCAGCAGACGGTCGCGCGGCACATCGGCGGCGACGGCGCGCAGCTCGGCGGAGTTCTTGAAGGTCAGGATACCGGAAAACGAGACGTAGCCGCCGAGCGCCACGCCGATCTCGGCCAGCCGACGCCCCGACGAAAAACAGTGCAGGATGAAGGGGAAGGCGCCCTTCCCCGTTTCTTCTTCGAGGATATCAGCCATGTCGTCGTCGGCGTCGCGCGAATGGATGACCAGCGGCAGACCGGTCACGCGCGCCGCGGCGATATGGGTGCGAAAGCCCTGCGCCTGTGCGTCGCGCGGCGCATGATCGTAGAAATAGTCGAGCCCGGCCTCGCCGATCGCCACCACTTTGCGATGAGCAGAGAGCCGCACCAGATCATCGACAGTGACGTCAAGCTCTTCGGCCGCATTATGCGGATGGGTGCCGACCGAGCAATAGACATCATCGAAAGTCTCTGCAATCTCAAGCACTTGGTTAAATCGCTTCACCCTCGTCGAGATCGTCACCATTCGGCCGATGCCGGCCGCTAGGGCGCGGGCGACGATGGCCGCCCGCTCTTCGGCGAAATCCGGAAAGTCGAGATGGCAGTGACTGTCGACCAGCATCAGGCGTTCGCGTCCTGCTTTTCGTAACGCGGAAAGACCGCCTCCGGCGCGGGCAATGCCGTGCCAGGCACCAGCGCATAGTCGGCGTGGACATGCGCAAAGTCACGGTTGTCTGCCGGCACCGCCAGCAGGTCGAGCAGCTTAGCAGCCGACCCCGGAACAAAGGGCTGGCAGAGCAGCGTCACGCGCCGGACGACTTCGATCGTCGTCCACAGAACTGTCTTCATACGCTCTGGATCGCTTTTGCTTAGCGCCCAGGGTTGCTGAGAGGCGAAATAGCGGTCAGCTTCGGCCACCACTCCGAAGATCGCCGCCAGCGCCAAATGGATGCCCTGATCCGCCATCGCCTTTCGCGCGACGGCGAGTGCCCCCACCGCTTGGTCGAGGATGGCGCTGTCGGCTTCGGTCAGTTCGCCGCGCTTTGGCACCGCGCCGCTGCAGTTCTTGGCGACCATCTTCAGCGAGCGCTGCGCCAGATTGCCGAGGCCATTGGCAAGGTCGGCATTGGTGCGGTTGACGATCGCATCATGGCTGTAGCTGCCGTCCTGGCCGAACGGCACTTCGCGCATGAAGAAATAGCGCACTTGGTCGAGGCCGTAGTGCTCGATCATCGCGAACGGGTCGACGACATTGCCGACCGACTTCGACATCTTCTCGCCACGGTTGAACAGAAAACCATGCGCAAACACGCGCTTCGGCAATTCGATGCCGGCCGACATCAGGAATGCCGGCCAGTAGACCGCGTGGAAGCGGATGATATCCTTGCCGATGACGTGGACGTTCGCCGGCCAGAAAGACCATCTCTCATTGGTCGGATCCGGATAACCGGCGGCGGTGATGTAATTGGTTAGGGCATCGACCCAGACATACATCACATGCTTCTCATCGCCGGGCACCGGCACGCCCCATTTGAATGTGGTGCGCGAGATCGACAGATCCTTCAGGCCGGATTTGACAAAGCTGATGATTTCATTGCGCCGCTCCGCCGGTCCGACGAACTCGGGGCTGTTCTCATAGAGCGCGAGCAGTCTGTCCTGATAGGCGGAAAGGCGGAAGAAATAGCTCTCTTCCTCGGTCCATTCGACAGGCGAGCCGAGCGGTTCGCGGCGCACGCCGTCGTCACCGACCTTGGTTTCGGCCTCGTCGAAATAGGCTTCCTGCCGCACCGAATACCAGCCACTGTAGCGGTCGAGGTAGATGTCGCCATTCTCAGCCATGCGCGTCCAGATCGCCTGGCAGGCCTTGTAATGACGCTCTTCGGTGGTGCGGATGAAAACGTCGTTCGAGCAACCGGTCGCTTCGAGCATCGAGCGGAAGATCGCCGAGTTGCGATCGGCAAGCGCTTTCGGCGTCAGGCCTTCGGCGTCCGCCGTCTGCTGCATCTTCAAACCGTGCTCGTCGGTTCCCGAGACGAAGAAGACGTCCTTGCCATCGAGCCGCTGGAAGCGGGCCAGCGTGTCGCTGGCGATGACATTGTAGGCATGGCCGATATGCGGCTTGCCGTTCGGATAGAAAATCGGCGTCGTGACGTAGTATTTTTCGCGTGCCATGGATGAGCCGTCATGAATGTCTGAATGAAAGATGTCGCGGTGAGATATCGCATCGAAACGGCAATTGCCATCCGACGCCAATGTGGTGGCTTCGAAGTTCCTGCGATTGATTGGGAATCAATACTCAGGGGCTTCAAAAGCCACGCCAGCGGCCGTCACATTCGCATTGCAGAATTCAGGCGGTCGATCATGGTCAGGGCGTGCTGCTTTTTGTCGAGGTTGTAGGTCTCGGTTTCAGATATAGCGTTCAAAGCCGCGTGCCAAGTATCCGACAGCGTTTTGGCTCGCGCGAGATCGCCGGCGAGCGCGGCCTGGCTGGCGCCGGCCGACAGCAGATCAAGCGCGCGGCGATTGAATATCTCGAACGGGATCGCCTGGTCGCGGCCGGCGACCGCCTCGGCAAGACGGTAGGCCGCCGCGACATCTAACTTCTTGGACATCACCAGAGCGTCGAGGGTGGCGGCGATTTCGAGCCCGCCATACTGCGTCAACAGGATCGCATTGCGCGCGCTGCCCCCTGACCGCTCCGCCAGCGCCGCGCGCGCCGCAGGATCCTCCGGTGGCGGCGGCTCGATGCCCTCCAGAACCGTCATCAAGCTCTCGGCATCGAGCGGCGCCAACCGCACCATCTGGCAGCGCGACCTGATCGTCGGCAGCAGACTGCCCGGCGCATGGACGATGAGGATGAATAAGGTGCGCGCGGGTGGCTCTTCAAGATTCTTCAGCAAGGCATTGGCAGCATTGGTGTTCATGTCGTCGGCGGGATCGACGATAACCACCCGGTAGCTGCCGTCGTGCGAGGTCAGCGACAGAAAACGGCTGACCTTGCGGATTTCGTCGACCGTGACCACTGTCTTGAAGCTCTTGGTCTTGTCGTTCACCGGGCGTGTAAGATGCAGCACCGAAGGATGCGCGCCGGTGGCGATCTGTCGAAACAGCGACGAAGCCGGATCTGGAACGGCAAGGCTTTCCGGCGCCTGCTCGAAGGCCGGGTGCTTCAACAGATGATGCGCCAGGTGAAAGGCCAGCGTCGCCTTGCCGATGCCAACCGGTCCGGCAAAGATCAGTGCGTGCGGCAGCTTTCCCGAGCGGTAAGCGGTGGCGAGCATGTTGGCCGCCTGCAGGTGACCGACAAGACGCGGCGTCTCGGATGGCTCGGGCACCCCGTCCAGCGTGTCGTGCTGTTCGGGCGCGATGCGTTCGAAAATCATGCTGGCGCCGCCTGCCTTCTTTGCGCCGGCATCATCCTCTCGAGAGCCGCGAAGACCGCGGCGGTAACGACATCCTCCACCGCATCTAGGTCGGCTGAGGCATCGACGACAACGCAGCGTTCGGGTTCAGCTGAGGCGATCGCGAGAAACGCCTCGCGCCGGCGTTGGTGGATGGCCAATGTTTCTTTCTCGAAGCGGTCCGGTCCGTTACTGCTGCCCCGCCGGGCGGTAGCGCGCCTCAGGCCCTCGGCCGGGTCGATGTCGAAGATCAGTGTCATGTCCGGCATCATGCCGTTGATGGCGACCTTCTCCAATGCGTCCATGAATGCCGGGTCGAGGCCGCCGGTGACGCCCTGGTAGACGCGCGAGGAATCCATGAAACGATCGCAAAGTACGACCGAACCGCGCTCGACTGCCGGCCGGATGACCTGTTCGACATGGTCGGAACGCGCAGCGGCGAAAAGCAGAGCTTCCATCTTGGGGCCGAACGGCTCGGCTGCGCCTGAAAGCAGGACATGCCTGACCGCCTCCGCGCCCGGCGAGCCACCCGGCTCACGTGTCACCAGCACATCGTATTTCTTGGCGCGCATCTTCTTTGCCAGCCGCTCGATCTGCGTCGACTTGCCTGCTCCTTCGCCGCCTTCAAAAGTGATGAAAAATCCGCGCGCCAAAGCCTTTGTCCATACTTCGGGGACCGTATAGTCCCGGCGGAAAAAAAGGTCCACCGCGACGGTGCTAACGCAGCCAGCCGACGGCCAGTTCCTTGGCGGCGTCGAGCGCGCGCTGCGGAAGCGAACCGACACCGATCGACTCGGCGGCAAACAGCGGCGTCTCCTGGCTCAGCGTATCGCCGATCCAGACGCGCAGCGTACCCACCGGCTGCCCCTCCTCCACCGGCGCTGCCACCGGTCCGTCATAGACGATCCTGGCGGTGAGCTTGTCGCGGTTGGTGATCGGCAGGAAGATCTGCACCGGTCCTTTTGCCTTTAACGCGACACCGGACTTGGCACCGCCAAAGACCTGGGCTTCGCCAACCACTTCGTCCTTGGCGAATACTTCAGTCTTCTCGAAGGAGCGAACGCCCCAGTCGAGCAGCTTTCGCGCTTCCTCAGCCCGCTCACGGTCGTTTGCCAGACCGCTCATCGCCGCGATCACCCTTGTGCCGTTGTGGCTGACCGAGCCGACAATGCCGAACCCGGATTGCTCGCTGGCACCGACCGCGAGCCCGTCGGCGCCTATGTCCATGGCCAGTAGCGGATTGCGGTTCCTCTGGGAAATCTTGTTCCAGGTAAAATCCTTCTGGCCGTAATAGCGGTAGAGATCCGGGTAGTTGCGCCAGATATGCAGCGCCAGAAGCGCGAGTTCGCGAACGCTCGTTTGCTGCCCATCGGCCGGCAGACCGGTGGAATTGACGAAAGTCGATTTCTGCAAGCCGATCTGGCGGGCACGCCCGGTCATCTGCGCCGCGAAGTTTGCTTCGGACCCGGCCATCCCTTCAGCGATGACGATACAGCCGTCATTGGCCGCCTGCACGGTCACGCCCTGGATCAGGTCTTCCAGCCGGATCGTCGACTTGAGCTTGGCGAACATGGTCGATGTCCCCGAAGGAGCGCCGCCTTTGCGCCAGGCGTTCTCGCTCACCACGAAGGTGTCATCGAGCGTCATGCGCCCTGATTTGATGGCGTCGAAAGCCACTTCCATCGTCATCAGCTTGGCCAGCGAGGCCGGCGGGATCAACCTGTCGGCGTCCTTGGAAAACAGCACGGTTCCGGTTTCGGCATCGATCATGAAGGCCTGGGCGGCCTTGGTCTCGAAAAGCTGAGCTGAGGCCTGCGCAAGCGAGAGCAGCAGCAGGCCGAGCGCCACAAGCCCGGTGAAAGGGTGAAAAGATTTCATCAGGTTCGACCAATGAGCCGGCGCTTTTGCAAGTTGGCAGAAGCTATCAGGCTTTTGCCTGGCGGATCAATCGCGCGCGAAAAAACCAGGCAGCCCCAAGCTCAGTTGCGTACAGCAAGCGCATCCGGCGCACCATGCGACCACGCTGCCTGCAGCATCTCGTCCAGGCTGCCACGACCGTCGGCAAAGAGGTTGACCGAGTACCAGTCCTTGCCTTCAAGTTCCGAGCGCTGGATTTCGGTCTTGCCGAAGCTGGAAAGCTGGGCCGCCACACGCTCCGCTTCGGCGGCATTCTCGAATGAACCCGCCGCGACATAGGCGGTGGGCGACCCGGCTGGAGGGGCTTGCCGCTTCCACGGTTGAAGAAGCTCGGCGGACGACATGCCGGTGCGATCCAGCCCGGCAAACGCGTTAGAGGCGCGCTGCACGCGCTCGTCGACGTAAGACAGCGACGCCATGGTGAACGGCGATTGCGCCGGCAGGTTGATCTCCGGACGCTCCGGCACGATCGGGCCGAAATCGGGCAGTACAATGTCTCCCGAAGCAGATGCTTGCACCGCCATGACAGGCCGTGCATCGGATCCCTGCCCGGAATTCGTCAGCTGACCGGGGAACGGCACGGCAGCAGCGCTCACCGGCAGGCTTGGCGACGGCCCATTCATCGCGACCATGACGCCGCTGGGCAGACCGTCCGACGGATCCGGCGCCCTGTTGCCTGGACGATACGAAGCCACCAGATACTGCCCGTCATTGCCTTCGAGCGGCGCACGGCCGACATATTCGACCTTCACCTCGGCCGTACCGACATTAGCATAATCGAGCATTTCAGCAGCGCGCTTCGACACATCGATGATGCGTCCATCATGATAGGGCCCGCGGTCGTTGACGCGCACGATCACCGAGCTGCCGGTCTTCATGTTGGTGACCCGCGCATAGCTCGGCAGCGGCATGGTCGGATGCGCCGCCGTCAGATCTGCCATGTCGTAGACTTCGCCGTTGGCCGTCAACCGGCCGTGGAAGGCCTCACCGTACCAGGATGCGAGGCCAACCTTGGCGTAACGCTTGTCTTCCTTCGGATAATACCACTTGCCGCGCACCTGATAGGGCTTGCCGAGCTGGTCGCGTCCGCGAGACGTCTTGAACATGACGCGCGGGCTGGCTTTCACGCCGTATTCGGCTTCGGAAAAATATTCCTTGGAGCGAGGTTTCTTGTTGACCATCGCCCTTTGCTGCGGCCCGGCACATGCTGCAAGAAAGGCTGCCGACAAGGCAAACAGCGCGAAAGCGGAAGCGCGACGAAGACGCGGGCGCGCCGTGGTCTGCATATTTTGATTGTCCCCTATAGCATCGACGAAGGCACCGCAGCATGAACGTCAGCGATGCCAAAGCACCCACTCCAGAAACGCCGGCGACGCCCTACCCCAATCCTTTTTGTGCGCAGGAATTGTTTATCACCGTATTAACCGATTGTGGTCGGAACCGGGCGAGATTGTGGCATGGACCGCCTCGCTGATCGGCATGAAAATCATCGCTTATCGATCAGAAACGCTCGTTGGTGGCGCACTTTGCCCCTGGCTTGGCGTATCTGCGAGCGCAGATTCAGGGACCGAAGATCACAAGTTCGGTGAACGTCAGATCTCCAGGTGCGGGTGGTCTGGGACCTTTGAAGTATTTCAGCCCCTTGTTGGGGCGGTACCATCCCACCAAACCTGGAATCGGCTCCTTGGCGTCGACAAAGCAAACCAGGATTCCGCGTCGCAAGAGAAAGCGCCCCATCGCGCCGGCGCAGCGGCTCAAATCCGCAAGCGAGCGGCAATAGATGACCTGATGGCACTGGATAACACCGTGCAACATTCGGCGCGGCATCAATACCAGGGGGAACGCTGCTCCGTCGCAAATGCAGATCAACGACAGGCAGCCCAGCGCGGCGTGTTCCGAGAGTATGTATCTCTCACTCTCGGGCAGCATCGCCAATTCCGGAAGATCGGGACGCACTTCGACCACGCGACATGACCGCTGCGCCGAACTCAAAGCCGGCAAGAAGGTAAATTGTCCGCTGGAGAAGAGCCGAAAGCCGAGCGCCCGGTTGGCTTTCAATGTCGCTTGTGCAGGCGAAATGTTCGTGTAGGTCACGTCCTTCCGCTTGAGAACCGCCGCAACCAACATGGCGCCATAGGGACGGAAATCTGCATCGACTGACCAGCTTGAAAGATTGCAGCGAATTTCCTCGCTCTCCGACCCCTGATAGCGAGCATAAAGGGTGAGCACAACGCCGACGATCCGACCGGCATGCTCCAAAGCAAAGCCATATTGTGGGAACTCGGCAACCACAGGCCGCTGCGACAAGCGGGTCAGAGCGTGTATCCAGTAACTCCGGTTACGCGCCGGAAAGCCCCTGCACAGGCAATCAACCACTCCCTCCCAGTCGGTTTCGCGGATTGGTCTACAGCGAAGACCGGGCGGGAGAGCGCCAAGTACGGCCAAAATCAACTCCAGAATACGATTTACTTACATGTGCCTAATGCGCTCCACATATCAGCGCTCAACGATTAATAGTCCGTGCGGGTTTTAAAAACGATTTTCCACACTCAGCACAAACACAGCTCGCCATGACGCTGCTCACCGCCCTGGATCGCGCCGAAAGGTGCGGCCGCCACGGTTGACTTGGCGTTGAATGCGGCTTTACAGGAATGGAGCGCGAACCGGTCGGGGAACGTCCTGGTGCCAATCCGGTACCGACAGCTCGAACCCGCTCCTCTCGCGATATCCTAAGTGATTGAAAAATCACCTTGGAGGGATGGCCGAGCGGTTTAAGGCACCGGTCTTGAAAACCGGCGTGGGTGCAAGCCCACCGTGGGTTCGAATCCCACTCCCTCCGCCATATCCGTCTTCAATCCTGCAGGCATGATGTCGAGTTTTCCGCTCGTCGGATTCTTTGACTGCCTGGGTTTAACAGGCCGGCCCGCTTCGGGGAGAACCGCCGCTCTGCCCCATGCAGCGCACCACCTCTCGCGTCGCTGAGATGCGACAGGTGCTGATCGTGGCAACGATACCAAAGTACCGGTGACACCATTGCGTAATCAACAACCTGCCACAAAGCGAAGACTGTCGCCCGCCGCGCAGCCGCGCTTCGTCGGGTTGCTTTCTCCGCGCGAATATGGTGCTTCTCCCGCCTATGAATAAACTATTTTCTGCGGTCCTCGCATGGATGATACTGGCTTGGCCGGCCAGCGCGATGGACAGCGCATTGCGCGCCGGCCTGCTGAAACTCGACCCGCAAACCCGGCTGGAGCAGCGATGCGACGCCGAAATTCTCGACCGGATTACCCGCGACGACCACAAATACAAAGCCGATCGTGTCGTCGCCTACGCTTTTGCGACGCCCGAAATGGGCGCCGATGCGATCAAGAGCCCGGGTGCTGCGTTTCGCAGCAAGGGACAGTGGTACCGGCTGAAATTCAAATGCGAAACAGCGCCGGACCATATGGAAGTCCTGCAGCTCCGCTACCGGATCGGTGATGAAATTCCGGAAAGCGACTGGCCCAAATACAATCTCTATAACTAGGCATTCACGACCTGTGGCCGCATTTTGTCGGTGTTCGGGCCGATCGTCGCAAACTCTGTATATTGCCGCAATAACGGGCGGTTTGCCGACCTTGTTCCAACCAGTCCCTTGACGCGCAGGAACCATACACGTTAGGCCCTCCAGGCATTCGACGCGAACGGTCGGCCAACCAGCAAGGGACTTCCAGTCGATGGAAATTTTCACTGCCGCGGGCTTCTCTGCCCTGCTCCAGGTCATCGCCATCGACCTCGTGCTTGCAGGCGATAACGCCATCGTCATCGGCTTGGCCGCGGCGGGCTTGCCGGTCGAGCAGCGCAAGAGAGCGATTCTCATCGGCGTGGTGGCGGCGACGGTGCTGCGTATCGGTTTTGCTGCGATCACCGTCACCCTGTTACAGATTGTCGGCCTGCTGCTGGCCGGCGGCATCTTGCTGCTGTGGGTGTGCTGGAAAATGTATCGCGAGCTGCGCACGTCGTATGCCGACGAGGTGGAGGCGACCGAAGCGCTGTCCAATTCCGATATCAACAGCGATGATATGGTGGCCGGCAAGGCGCGCAAGAAGACCTTGGGTCAGGCGGCATTGCAGATCGTCATCGCCGACGTGTCGATGTCGCTCGACAACGTACTGGCGGTCGCCGGCGCGGCGCGCGATCACTTCCAGGTGCTGGTGATAGGCCTCGTCCTGTCGATCGCGCTGATGGGCCTTGCCGCGAGCTTCATCGCCAAGCTGCTGCACCGCCATCGCTGGATCGCCTATATCGGCCTTTTGATCATCTTTTATGTCGCACTCGATATGATCTACCGGGGCGCGGTGGAAGTCTTGCCGCATGTCAGCAGTGCGGTGAGCTGACACGCCGACTCGAATTCTCATCGGCCGGCCTTTCAGCTTCGGCGAGCCTTCGGCGACGCTGGCGGTTGCGTTTCGCCGCAGCCGCTGCCCATACCAATGCCGCGACAAGTGTGATACTGCGCCGCCAATCCTGAAAATCCGGAAAAGCTTAGATGTCCGCCCCTCGCGTCAGTTTCGTCAGCCTTGGATGCCCGAAAGCCCTTGTGGATTCCGAGCGCATTATCACCCGCCTGCGCGCCGAAGGCTACGAGATCGCCCGCAAGCACGACGGCGCCGACCTGGTCGTCGTCAACACCTGTGGCTTCCTCGATTCGGCTCGCGACGAATCGCTCAACGCCATCGGCTCCGCACTTTCGGAGAATGGCAAAGTTATCGTCACCGGCTGCCTCGGCGCCGAGCCGGACGTCATCCGTGAAAGACATCCGAACGTCCTCGCCATCACCGGACCACAAGCTTATGAAAGCGTGATGGCGGCGGTGCATGAGGCTGCCCCCCCGAGCCATGATCCCCACATCGACCTTTTGCCGCCGCAAGGGGTCAAGCTCACGCCGCGCCACTATGCGTATCTCAAGATTTCGGAAGGCTGCAACAACCGCTGCACCTTCTGCATCATCCCGGCGCTGCGTGGCGACCTGGTATCGCGGCCGGCCGCCGACGTGTTGCGCGAAGCCGAGAAGCTGGCCAAGGCCGGGGTCAAGGAGATCCTCGTCATCTCGCAGGATACCAGCGCCTACGGCATCGACATCAAATACCAGACCAGCATGTTCGGCGATCGCGAAGTGCGGGCGAAATTCCTCGATCTATCGGAAGAACTGGGTAAGCTCGGTGTCTGGGTGCGCATGCACTATGTCTATCCCTACCCGCATGTCGCGGACGTCATTCCACTGATGGCCGAGGGCAAGATTCTTCCCTATCTCGATATCCCATTCCAGCACGCCTCGCCGCAGGTGCTGAAGAACATGCGCCGGCCCGCTCATGGCGAAAAGACGCTCGAGCGCATTCGCGGCTGGCGCGACGTCTGCCCGGACCTTGCCATCCGCTCCACCTTCATCGTCGGCTTCCCCGGCGAGACGGACGACGATTTCGAGATGCTGCTCGACTGGCTGGACGAGGCCAAGATCGACCGCGCCGGCTGTTTCAAATACGAGCCGGTCAGAGGCGCCCGCTCCAACGAGCTCGGCCTCGAGCAAGTGCCGCAGGAGATCAAGGAAGCCCGCTGGCACCGCTTCATGCAGCGCCAACAGAAGATTTCGGCAACGCAGCTAACCAAGAAAATTGGCAAGCGCCTGCCGGTCCTGATCGACGAGGCGCATGGCAATTCGGCCAAGGGCCGGACCAAATACGACGCGCCCGAAATCGACGGCTCGGTCCATATCCAGTCGCGGCGGCCACTGCGCGCCGGCGACATCGTCACGGTCAAGATCGAGCGCGCCGACGCTTACGACCTTTACGGCTCAGCAGTCTGATATTCCGTCCAAAATGAAAAAGGGCGCCACGTGGCGCCCTTTCGCTCGATATGTTTCCGACCGCCTACTGCGGCAGCTTGTCGTCGACGCCCTTCACGTAGAAATTCATGCCGAGCAACGTGGCGTCGTCGGCGACCTCGCCCTCCTTCAGCCAAGGTGTGCCGTCCTGCTTGGCGATCGGCCCGGTGAAGGGGTTCCAGCCGTCGGCGATCTTCTTGGTGGTGGCTTCGGCCATCGCCTTGACGTCGTCGGGCATGTTGGTGAACGGCGCCAGCTTGACGGCGCCGTCCTTAATGCCGAGCCAGACATTGTCTGGCTTCCAGGTGCCGTCGAGCGCCGCCTGGACCCGGCTGATGTAGTAGGGACCCCACTCGTCGGTCAGCGCGGTCAGCTGCGCGTGCGGCGCGAACTTGATCATGTCGGAGGACTGCCCGAAGCCGTGCAGCTTGCGCTCCTCCGCCACCTGCAAGGCAGCGGTCGAGTCGGTGTGCTGGACGACGATATCGGCGCCCTGGTCGAACAATGCCTTGGCAGCATCGGCCTCCTTGCCCGGATCGAACCAGGAGTTCACCCACACGATCTTCGCCTTGAAGTTCGGGTTGATCGACTGTGCGCCGAGCATAAAGGAATTTATGCCCATCACCACTTCCGGGATCGGGAAGGAAACGATGTAGCCGGCGACGCCCGACTTCGATTGCTTGGCGGCGATCTGGCCAAGCACGTAGCGGCCTTCGTAGAAACGCGCATTGTAGATGCCGAGATTTTCGGCCGTCTTGTAGCCGGTGGCGTGCTCGAACATCACCTTGGGGAATTTCTTGGCGATCTTCACTTCCGGGTCCATGAAGCCGAAGGACGTGCCGAAAATGATCTTGCATCCCTCGCGCGCCAGGCGCTCGAAGGCGCGGTCGGCATCGGGGCCTTCGGAGACGTTTTCGAGATAGGCGGTCTCGACTTTGTCGCCGAGTGCCTTTTCCACCTCGAGGCGGCCTTGGTCGTGCTGGTAGGAGTAGCCGAAATCGCCGATCGGGCCGGTGTAGACCCAGCACGCCTTCAGCTTGTCCGCCGCCTCGGCTGATGCCGCCAGCGACAATGCGGCCGTCGCCGCCATCAGGGCAATAAGCAGTTTTTTCATTGTGTTACCTCTCTGAGTTAAGCCTTGGAGCTTCCGTCTTTTTGTTGTCAACGATCCGGAACGAATGGCTGGCCCAAGGAGGCCGGCGTGTTCATCATCGTCAAACGCTTGTTGCGCGAGATTAGAACGAGAACCACGACGGTTGCCAGATAGGGCAGCGAAGAAAGCAGTTGCGAGGGAAACGATTTTAAGAACGCAATTAACTTGTAGAGCAACCAGGGCGCATCGACGAAGTCCTGCAGATTTATGGCTTGGACGTGAAGCTGGCCAACCCAGATCGCGCCGAAAATATAGGCGCCGGCCAGCACCCGCCATGGCCGCCAGGAGGCGAAGACGACCAGAGCCAGCGCGATCCAGCCGCGGCCGGCGGTCATGTTCTCCACCCATTGCGGTGTGTAGACCAGCGATAGGTGACCGCCGGCGAGGCCGGCACAAGCGCCGCCGAAAATCACTGAGAGATAGCGGTAGCGGATGACATGGATGCCAAGCGCATGGGCGGATGCATGGCTGTCGCCGATCGAGCGCAGCGTGAGCCCGGTGCGGGTCTTGAACAGGAACCACATGACGGCGGCGGTCAGCGCGATCGAGATGTAGAAGATTGGATCCTGGCCGAACAGCAGCCTGCCAACGACCGGGATTGCGGTCAGGCCGGGAATATCGAGGTTTGGCAGCCTTTCGCCGGGCTGGCCGACAAAATTCGTTCCCATCATGCCGGAAAGGCCGAGGCCGAGCAGTGTCAGCGACAGGCCGGTGGCCACCTGATTGGTGGCCAGCGACAGCGTCATGACGGCGAACAGCAGCGAGAACACTGCTCCC
The DNA here is from genome assembly GCF_040318335.1 of Mesorhizobium sp. M1182. NCBI lineage: Bacteria > Pseudomonadati > Pseudomonadota > Alphaproteobacteria > Hyphomicrobiales > Phyllobacteriaceae > Mesorhizobium > Mesorhizobium sp. M1182. Next base: position 118,988 of record NZ_JAMYMD010000008.1, on the reverse strand, counting down.
ATGGTGATTGCCGCCAATAGCCCTATCCAAGGCGAGCCGGTGAGATAGCCGGCGCCGAAACCACCGACGGCACCCATGATCATCATTCCTTCGACGCCGAGATTGAGCACACCCGAACGTTCGACCACTAGTTCGCCGATCGCCGCGATCAGCAGCGGCGTCGCCGCCGTAGCGATGGTCAAGAGGATGTTGACGGTGATGTCCATCAGCGGGCTTCCTCCAGCTTCGGCCCTGCCTCAAGCTTCGGCGCGGAAAAGCCGGTCAGGCGAATGCGGTAATGGATGAGCGTGTCGCAGCCGAGCACGAAGAACAAAAGCATGCCCTGGAACACGCGCGCCACCTTGTCGGAGATGCCGAGCGCGCTTTGCACTGCCTCGCCGCCCAGATAGGTCAGCGCCAGCACAAGGCCTGCGGCGACGATGCCGAGCGGATTGAGCCGGCCGAGAAATGCCACGATGATAGCGGTAAATCCGTAGCCGGGCGAGATCACCGGCTGCAATTGTCCGATGGCTCCCGAGACCTCCGAAATCCCTGCAAGTCCGGCCAGTGCGCCCGACAGCAGGAAGGCGAAGAAGACCATGCGGTTAAGGCCAAACCCGGCGAAGCGCCCTGCCCTCGGGCTTGAGCCGAGCACGCGGACCTCGAAGCCTTTCAGCATACGACTCATCAGGATCCAGATCAGTATCGCCGCGATCAGCGCGAAGACAAATCCCCAGTTTGCCCGGCCGGATTCCGGGAGGAGTTCCGGCAGTATCGCCGAATCGTTGAACTGGATGGTCTGCGGGAAACCATGACCCTGCGGATCGCGCCACGGCCCGCGTACGAGCCAATCGAGGAAGAGCTGGGCGACATAGACCAGCATCAGGCTGGTCAGGATCTCGTTGGTGTTGAAGCGCGTCTTCAGCAGTGCCGGGATTGCAGCATAGGCGGCCCCACCGACCATGCCGAGCAGAAGCATCAGCGGCAGCACCAATGGGCCTTCGAACTGCGGAAACAGCACGGGGATGATCGAGCCGACAATGCCGCCCAGGATGAACTGGCCTTCGGCGCCGATGTTCCAGATGTTGGCCTTGTAGCAGACTGACAGTCCGACCGCGATCAGGATCAGGGGGGCGGCCTTGATCGCCAGCTCATGCAATTGCCAGACCTGGCTGATCGGTTCGATGAAGTAGATGCGGAACGCGGTCAACGGGTTGACGCCGAGCAGCGCGAACATGATGGCACCGGCAATGATCGTCAAAACGAAAGCGATGAAAGGCGAGAGTGCCGAAAACAGCATCGAGCGCTGCGGGCGTTTTACAAGTTCGAGGCGCATCAGGCCGTCTCCAGCTTATGTTCGGCATGACCGGGTTCGGCGCCGCCCATCAGCAGCCCGATTTTCTCGAATGTCGCTTCAGCTATCGGCAGCGGCTTCGACAGTTCGCCATTGTGCATGACCGTGATCGCATCGGAAATCTCGAACAGCTCGTCGAGGTCCTGGCTGATCACCAGCACCGCCGAGCCGCTGCGCGCCAGTTCGATCAGGGCCTGGCGGATGTGGGCCGCCGCACCCGCGTCGACCCCCCAGGTCGGCTGATTGACCACCAAGACGCTGGGCCGGCGGTCGAGTTCGCGGCCAACGATGAATTTCTGCAGATTGCCGCCCGAAAGAGCCGCAGCCTCCGGATCCGGCGCGCTCTTGCGCACGTCCATTGCCTTTATGATGCGCTGGGCAGCGGTATGGATCGCATCGCCCTTGACCATTCCACCGGCGCCGACAAACATCTTGCCATCGGTGGCGTGGCGCGACAGAAGCAGGTTCTCCGAAAGCTTCATGCGCGGTGCTGCGCCATGGCCGAGCCGCTCTTCCGGGACGAAGGCAGCGCCCATCAGACGCCTGCCGGTGATGGTGAGACCGCCGGCATCCTTGCCGCGGATGCGGACCGAGCCGGCATCCGGCTGCAGCACCTCGCCGGAAACGGATTCGAAGAATTCGCCCTGGCCGTTGCCGGCCACACCGGCAATGCCGATCACCTCGCCGGCGCGGACCTCGAGATTGATGTTCCTGAGCGGGATCGAGAACGGGGTCGCTGGCTTGCGGGTGAGTTCGCGGATTTGAAGCAGCACCGGCGCGGTCTCGATACCCTCGGCCGGCGCCCGCACCACGGCCAGCACTTCGTTGCCGACCATCATCCGCGCCAACGAAGACGCGGTTTCCTGGCGCGGATTGCAATGGCCGACCACCTTGCCGTGACGCAGCACGGTGGCGCGGTCGCAGATCCGTTTGACCTCTTCCAGCCGGTGCGAAATGTAGAGGATGGACTTTCCTTCCGAACGCAGCCGTTCGAGCGTCTCGAACAACTTATCGGCCTCCTGCGGCGTCAGCACCGAAGTTGGTTCGTCGAGGATGATGAGTTGCGGCGTCTGCAGCAGGCAGCGGATGATTTCGATACGCTGACGCTCGCCGACCGACAGATCACCGACCAGCGATAGCGGATCGAGAGGCAGGCCGTAACTGTAGGAGAGCGCCCTCGCCTTGGCCGCGATCGTGCTGATCGGCGAGCCGTCATCCAGCGACAGCGCGATGTTCTCCGCCGCCGTCAGCGCTTCGAACAGGGAAAAATGCTGGAAAACCATGCCGATGCCGAGCTTTTTTGCGGTGCCGGGGCTGGTGATCCTGACCGCCTGACCATTCCAGAAAATCTCGCCGGAATTCGGTTCCAGCGATCCAAACAGCATTTTCACCAGGGTCGACTTGCCGGCGCCGTTCTCGCCAAGCAACGCATGGATCTCGCCCTTGGCGATGTTGAGATCGACATGGTCGCACGCCGTCAACGTGCCGAATATCTTTGTGAGGCCGCGAACCTCAAGCAGGTTTGCGCCGTCCTGATCTGCACTCACGGTGCCTCCATCTGGTTTGCCAGACATGTTCTGTGTTCCCGCAAGCATCGTATGCGCGGGCTGCTCTCTACGGTAAGCGCCTCACGACTTGAAAGAGCTTCAAGAATTTCAGCGGAAACTCAAGCGGTAAAGAGCAGTTCGCAAGAACGGCGGCGTCGGCGGCCCGAAACTGCGGGCGCCTAAGGGATAAGTATTGTTGTCCCGGTGGTCCGGCGCTCTTCGAGATCGGAATGCGCTTTGCCGGCCTCGCTGAGCGCGTAACGCTGGTTGATCTTGATCTTGACGGCGCCGCTGAGCACCACACCGAACAAGGCGGCGGCGGAAGCTTCGAGGTCTTCGCGCTTGGCATTATAGACGAACAGTGTCGGCCGCGTTGCGAACAGCGAGCCCTTCTGCGCCAGCAACGAGATGCTGAAGGGCGGGATCGGCCCAGACGATTGACCGAAGCTGACGAAAGTGCCGAGCGGCCGCAGGCAATCGAGCGAGGCTGGAAATGTGTCGTTGCCGACTGAATCGTAGACAACGTCGCATTTCTTGCCACCGGTGATAGCGGCAACGCCGGCCACGAAATCCTGTTCGCGATAGTTGATCACGTGGTCGAAGCCATGCGCCTTGGCGAGCTCGATCTTGTCGGTGGAACTCGCCGTGCCGATCACTGTCGCGCCAAGATGCTTGGCCCATTGGCCGAGGATCAGCCCGACACCGCCCGCCGCCGCATGAAACAGGATCGTGTCGCCGGCTTTCACCTTGAATGTACGGCGCAACAGATATTCGGCGGTCATGCCCTTTAGCATCATGGCTGCGGCCTGTTCGTCACTGATGCCGTCCGGCACCTTCACCACGCGGTCGGCGGCGATCACGCGCTGCCCGGCATAGGCGCCGGTCGTCACGGCGTAGGCGATGCGATCGCCGGGTTTGAGCCAGTCGACATCCGAGCCGACATCCAAGACCACGCCGGCCGCCTCGCCGCCAGGGATCAGCGGAAATCCGCCCTGCGGCGGATAAAGGCCAGAGCGATAATAGACGTCGATGAAATTGAGACCGATCGCGGTATGCTTGACCAGGATCTGTCCCGAGCCCGGCTGCCCGGGATCGGCATCCTCATAGGTCAGGACCTCCGGGCCGCCATGGGCATGGATGCGGATCGCTTTGGACATCTTCTGGCTCTCTTGGGATCAGGCTTTCTTATCCGGCTTGGCGCCGAGATTTGGGAAGAACTGCATGATAGCGCCGATGCAGGCGAGGTAAAGCCCGGTGAACGTAATCCCGAACTTGATGAAATCGCTGACCTGCTCGCCCAGCACGCCGATCTGGTCGTAGAAGGAGGCAAGTGCGGCCTGCGCCAGCGCCAGCGCGCCGAAAGCGCACCAAAGCAGCGTCATGCCGAGATTGATTGGCCGCAGCCGCTTCACCCGCACCGGATGGATGAAATTGATCGGCACGAAGGTGAGAATGCCGGCCACCACGACCACGGCGAAAGAAACCCATTGTCCGGGCTCGATGACGAACAGCGTGAACACCACCATGTTCCAGACGACCGGAAAGCCCTTGAAGAAATTCTCCTTCGTCTTCATGCCGGTATCGGCATAGTAGATTGCGCTCGACACCACGATGATCGCCGCCGACAGGAACGACAGGCGCTCGCCCATGAAACCGCGCTGATAGAGCGCGAAGGCCGGAATCAACACGTAGGTCACGTAATCGATGATGTTGTCGAGCAGTTCGCCCGACCAAGTCGGCAGGATTTCCTTGACATCGAGCTTCCTGGCGATCGGCCCGTCGATGCCGTCGACGAAAAGCGCCAGCCCCAGCCACCAGAACATCGCCGTCCAGCGCTGCTCGCTTGCTGCCACCAGCGACAGAAACGCCAGGAATGAGCCCGACGCGGTCAAGAGATGGACCGAGAACGCCCGCGCCTGAGGCCATGTGACTTTCTTCTTCGGCCGCGGAATCCGGTCGGCGATTTTCCTGGCCGTCGTCTTCTTGCTCACGGGCCCCGCCAGTCCAGCTTGCAGATTTCGGCCGAACGGCCAGCAAAGTTCCAGTTGCGGCCAAAGGCCCGCATTTTGCTCTTGTCGGATTTGGCGACGATGATTTCCGGCGCAATCCAGTATTCCGAATTGCTGATGACCGTATCCTTGTCGCGATCCTTGCCGGTAATTGGCGTCACCGCACCATCGATGATCTTCGGTATCTGAAAGATGCGTGTTTTCTCACGCGTCTCGTAGGTGATCGGCACCTGCTCGGCACCGAGGAACTGTCCGACCAGGATGGAGAGCAGCGATGTGGTTCCACCGGCCTTGCCGGTGAATATCTTCGTCAGTCCCTTCACAGCGTAAACCGAGGCGCGCTTGTCGATGAACAGGCCCGCCGTCCAGTTGCCGCGGCTCATATAACCGGGGATTTCCATGACCAGCCCAAGATTGAGGCCGGACAGGTCGACCTCGCCGAAATGGCCGGCATCGATCCGGAACCCCGCCCAGGTTTGGCAATAGCCTTCCGTAGGCGGATGATTGCCGAGCGACAGAACGCAAGGGCAAAAAACCGTGCAATTGCAGGAAAGGATGAGCTCTCCCTTCATTGCCCAGTTTTGATCTGTCATCGAATTCTCCCCCCTCATGCCGAGACTACTAGTAGCGCGGCTGCCCAGACAAGCAGTATCGCACCGCCCAACCGCGTCGGCAGATTGCCTGCCGTCTGTTTTTCGACCAGGCTGAACAAGCCGACCAGCGCCATCCAGAACACGTTCATCACACCGACGGCAAACATTACCAGCATCAGCGCCCAGCAGCATCCAAGGCACCACAGGCCCTGCTCTATACCGAGCCGGAAAATGCGAATGGGCCTGGCGCTCCAGTTGGCGAACAGGACCGAGAACGGATTTCTGCACTTCACCAGACAGGCTTCCTTCAGCCAGCTGAACTGATAGAGACCAGCGATCGACAGTGCGGCTGCTCCGGCAATTCCAAGCAGCGGATCGAGCATCTGCCCGGATGACACGAATGCATGGACTGCGAGCGTCAGGGCAGCGAATATTGCCGAGGCGGCAAGCCAGACGCTCAAATATCCAGCGACAAGGATCAGCGGATGGGCAACGGGTTCCCCCTTGATCCGGGCGGTATCTGCGATCTCGCAATAAGTGCGGATCATCGGCGCCGCGGAGGGCAGCATGGTCGCGATGGCCATCAACAGCCACATCGCGGTGAGTGCCCCGCCTTGCGCGCCTACGCTTGCGCGAAGCGGCGCCGGCGCCAGGCAAAGGGCGAAGAAACGCGCAAGGAAATCCGGCAGCGGCAGTTGCGGCAGGTATTCCAGCACGGCGTCGCCGGGTACATCGGCGCCCGGGAGCCGGCTCACCGCCCCCCGAACTGCCATTGCGCCGAGAAGGAGCCAGGCAAGGGCGATGCCCATGCCGGCAACGACGCTCACCGTCAGTCGAGGGCTGCGCGCAACGCTCGCAATCGCGCGGCCGGTGCCGTCGAGGTGGCTGAAATCGTCTTGTTGGCCAGTCATGGCAACCGAATGGGCCGAATCGCCGCGTTGATCAAGCCGCATCACCTGATCTATATGGACCAGCAGGCCGGACGGGCCTCACCTCGCAATCCGGAAGCCGAATTTGAACCATCGGGAAACAGCACGGATACTGGTCGCCGGCAGCGGCCCTGCGGGGCTGATCGCGGCGCTTGGCTTTGCCGAGGCGGGCTTTCCCGTGACGCTCGTCGGACCCGACGCCGCCGGCCCCGACGGCCGGACGACAGCCTTGATGAACCCTGCCCTGAAGATGTTCGAACGGCTAGGGATCTTCGACGGAATCAGGCCGCACGCAGCGCCGCTCAAGGTGATGCGTATCGTTGACGCAACCAACCGGCTGATCCGCAGCCCGACAGTGACCTTTCGCGCCAGCGAGATCAACGAAGAGCAATTCGGGCTGAACTTGCCCAACAGCGTTCTCAACCGCATGCTAGCCGAGGCTGTCGCGCATTCGGGCATCGAATGGCGAAAGTCGATGGTGGAGGCATGGCGCCTCGATGCCGACCATGCCCATGCCGTTCTCGCCGACGGCAGCGAGGTTGAGGCATCGTTGGCAGTTGCCGCCGATGGCCGTCAGTCGCCGGCCCGCGAGGCAGCCGGCATCCGCACCTCGATCCGATCCTATCCGCAGGCGGCGTTGGTGCTCAATTTCGGTCACCGCAGCGACCATGCCTTCACCTCGACCGAATTCCACACCGAGACCGGTCCGTTCACACAGGTTCCCCTGCCCGGCAACCGGTCCAGCCTTGTCTGGGTGCTCGAACCCGATATCGCCAAGGACCTTGCAGCACTCGACGACGCTGAGCTTTCGACGCGGGTCGAACAGCGAATGCAATCGATGTTGGGCCGCGTGTCGGTTGAGCCCGGCCGGCAGGTCTACCCACTTTCAGCGGTGAGCCCGTGGCGGTTTGCGCATCGCCGCGTGGCACTTGTCGGTGAAGCCGCCCACGTGTTTCCCCCAATTGGCGCGCAAGGCCTCAATCTCGGCATCCGGGACATCGACGACCTGATTGGTGCCGCAAGCAGAAACCGCTCGGACCCGGGCGCCCCCAAGGCGCTTGCAGCCTATGATTTCAAGCGGCGGCCGGACATTCTGGCGCGCAGCAGCGCGGTCAACCTGCTCAACATGTCGTTGCTTTCCGACATGCTGCCGGCTCAGATGGTGCGCAGCGCTGGCCTTGGCGCGCTTGAGCGGTTTGCGCCGTTACGGGCGTTTTTCATGCGCGAGGGTCTTCGACCCGGCAGCGGTTTTGCGGCGTTTTTTGGCGGATTGCGAAAACCGGCTGAGCGATAGCGATCTTGGCCACCGCCCTTGATCCGCATCTCGCGATGCTCAACCCGGCATCAAGGGGATCGGGATTGAATTGACGCGGCGTCTGCGCCAAATAATGACGATGTCGACCTTAAGGTCTGGGCCAATCTTTGCCGGACCGGTGCGTAAGAATCTAAAGTCCTGGAGCGTTCCTTGCGTGTTCCAGGATGCGTGGCGTTCAAGAAGTTCAAGTGGTGAGTGCGATGAAGACAGCCAAATTCTCGATCGGACAGGTGGTTCGGCACCGGCTGTTTCCGTTCCGCGGCGTCATTTTCGACGTCGATCCGCAATTCGCCAATACTGACGAATGGTACGAGGCGATCCCCGCTGACGTGCGGCCGCGCAAGGACCAGCCTTTCTATCATCTGCTCGCCGAGAATTCCGAAACGGAATACATCGCCTATGTGTCCGAGCAGAATTTACTCGAGGACCGGTCGGGCGAACCGGTCCGGCATCCGCAGATTGGTGAAATGTTCGACAAGAAGCCGGACGGGCGCTACGAGCCGAAGCACCAATTGAGACATTGACTTAGTCGGAATCTGGCTGGCCTGAGACATGGCTGGACCCGACAAACAGCCGGTCCAAACGAAAAAAGCGGGGCATGAACCCGCTTTTTTATTCGTCCGAAACCCGTCGATCAGTTGGCGGCCTTCGCCTTTTCCTGCTCTTCCTTGAGCTTCTTGGCAAAGTCCTGATTGTTCTTGGCGACGAACTCCTGGAGCTTCTTCTGCCGGTCCTCGATGTCCGACTGCTGCAGCGGCGGGCCGTCGAAGGCGCCGCTGAAGCCGGTCAGCGCAATCTTGATCGGGTTCGGCTGGTTCTGGAAATTGACCGAGGTGAGCGTCAGCGCCGATCCCTTTTTGAAGGATGCGACAAGCTGATCGCTCAGCGGCACTTCCGCCACGCAGCGATCCGGAAAACAAATCACATAGTCGAGCTTCTGCGCCTTGCCGCCGTCGATCTGGAGGCCGATGCCGGGAGGAACGAGACGGCCGGTCGGAACCGTCACCTGGAACACCTTGCGGTTCACCTTGCCCTTCAATTCGATCAGGCTGACGCCGGTGATGAGCTGGCCGTTGCCAGCGGTGGTGATGTTCTGGACATTGCAGATGTCGACGTCTTCCTGCTTGGTGCAGGCCTTGAACCAGCCTTGCGGAATCTGCTGTTGCTGCTGCGCGGAAGCAGCGGGAATCCCGGCGCCCAGAATGCCGACCACGCCAGCGGCCATGACCGACAGGCGGTGCGCGTTGCTGTTCAGGCTCGTCATGTCGTGCATTCCTCTCAAATGATCCCGGAACCGGCTTGTTTCATGCCGTGTGGTCCAGCTACCTGTTGCCGAAATGAGGCAACAGAATGACTTCGGACGGCGTGTTACACTGCAAGCGGTGCCGAATCCAGCCCGGGTCTCGCGAATCTTGGCCAAGGGATAGGCTCAAGGGGTTGGCCGGTGCACGACCGGCTCATGTATGCTGCGCATCGAATCGGGAAGGAGACGGTCATGGGCCGCGTTGTCGTTTGGCTGATCGCCGCAATCTTGTTTGTCGGCCTTTCCCTGCAGCCGGCTCTGTCGGAACCGAAGCACGCGCTTGCCATGCAGGGCGAGCCGGCGCTGCCGGCCGACTATGATCATTTCAATTACGTCAATCCCGACGCGCCGAAAGGCGGCAGCATTACCTATTGCGTCGTCGGCCGCTTCGACAATCTCAATCCGTTCATCCTGAGAAGCCTGCGCACCACCGCGCGCGGCATGATGGATCAAGCCTTTGGCAATCTTGTCTTCGAGCCGTTGATGCAGCGCAACTACGACGAGGCCTTCAGTCTCTACGGCCTGCTCGCCGATACCGCCGACATGGATCCCGAGCGCAAGAGCATCGAATTCCACCTCGATCCCAACGCCAAATGGTCGGACGGCGAGCCGGTGACGCCGGAAGACGTGTTGTTTACCTATGACGTCTTCACCGAGAAGGGCCGGCCACCTTACAGCCAGCGAATGAAAGCGATTGCCAAGCTCGAAAAGACCGGCGACCGCAGTGTGCGCTTCACCTTCAACGACAAGGCCGACCGCGAATTTCCTTTGATCATTGCGCTGACGCCGATCATCCCGAAACACGCCTTCAACAAGGACACCTTCGACAGGACGACGCTAAAGCCGGTGATCGGCAGCGGGCCTTACACGGTGGCGCAAGTCGTGCCCGGTCAGCGCATCGTGTTCAAGCGCAATCCGGACTATTGGGGCAAGGACGTGCCGTCCAAGCGCGGCTTCGACAATTACGACCAGATCACCATCGAATATTTCCTCAACGCCAACGCCAAGCAGGAAGCGTTCAAGAAAGGCATCTGCGCCATTGACGACGACAGCGACCCGGTCAAACGCGAGCGCGATCTCGATTTTCCGGCCTTCCACAGGGGCGAGGTCATCGCCGAAACTTTCGATACCGGCATTCCGCCGGTGGTCAACGGTTTCCTGTTCAACACGCGGCTGCCGAAATTTTCCAATCCGGTCGTGCGGCGCGCGCTCGGCATGCTCTACGATTTCGAATGGGCCAACAAGAATCTGTTCGGCGGCAAATACACGCGCACGATGAGCTTTTGGCAGAATTCCGAGCTGTCCGCGCTCGGCCACCCGGCCAGCGAAAAGGAAAAGGCCCTGCTGGCCCCCTACCCCGGCCGAGTGCCCGCAGATGTCATGGACGGCACCTACAGGCCGCCCGCTACCGACGGCTCCGGCCAGGACCGCAAGGTGCTGAAGGCGGCATTCGAGCTGCTGAAGAGCGCGGGCTATACGGTGCAGGACGGCGCGATGCTCGATCCCGAGGGAAAGCCGTTCGGTTTCGAGATCCTGACCGCCTCGCAGGACGAAGAGCGACTTGCCGCTATCTATCAGCGCACCCTTGAGAAGCTCGGCATCGATGTCGGCATCCGCAGCCTCGACGGTGATCAGATCCAGTCGCGCAAGCAGCGTTTCGATTTCGAGGTGCTGGTCGGCTCGACCGGTTTCAACAACTCGCTGTCGCCCGGTATCGAGCAAACCGGGCGCTGGGGATCCGCTGCCGCCAAGGCCGAAGGCTCGTTCAACCTGGCGGGTGTCGCCGACCCCGCAGTGGATGCGGCGATCGAGGCGATGCTGAGAGCTCGTTCGAAGGAGGACTATGTAGCGGCCGTCCGCGTTCTCGACCGGCTGCTGATCTCCGGCAATTACATGGTGCCGACGCAGCACAACAACCAGCAATGGCTCGCTTATTGGAACTATCTGGAACATCCGCAAAAGACGCCCATATACGGTTATCAGTTGCCGACCTGGTGGCGCAAACCGAGGTGACCTCTTCACAACAGGAGATCAAGATGAACGACGAGAGCTCGATTACCGTCGATGTGGTCTCCGACGTCGTGTGTCCCTGGTGCTTTATCGGCCAGAAACGGCTCGACAAGGCGATTGCCGCCGTCGATATCGACGTTCACATACGCTGGCGGCCCTTCCAACTCGACCCAACAATCCCGCCCGAAGGCAAGAACCGCCGCGACTATATGGTGGCGAAATTCGGCAGCGAGCAACGCATCCGCGAAATCCATGCCCGGATCGAACCGCTGGGCGAGGCTGAAGGCATCTCCTTCGCATTCGACGCCATCAAGGTCGCGCCCAATACGCTGGATGCGCACCGTCTCATTCGCTGGGCCGGCACGGCCGGCGAGGCCATTCAGAACCGGCTGGTGCGCCGGCTGTTCCAGCTGAATTTCGAGGAAGGCGCCAATCTCGGCGATCATGCCGTGCTGATCGAAGCCGCCCGCGAGGCCGGCATGGATGCGTCCGTGGTCGAAACGCTTCTGCCGACCGACGCCGATGTAGAGGCCGTGCGCACCGAAATCGCCACCGCTTCGCGCATGGGCATATCGGGTGTGCCGTGCTTTCTGCTTGAAGGCAAATATGCGGTGATGGGTGCCCAGGACGCCGATACGCTCGCCGATGCACTCCGCCAGGTCGCCGCGGCCAAGGCACGCGGCGAACTGGAAACAGCGAACTGAGTCGGACTATTTCACGGTCACCTTGGCCTTGCTGACGAAAAAGCCATGGCCATGCTTGCCGGTGCAGGTCAATCCCTTGGTGGATGACTGGCAGGAAAATGGCCCCTTGCTCCAGCTGTTGCCGTAGGCCAGCCTGGTGACGCCGCCGCAGCAGCCTTGCTCGCCCGGATTCTTGATCAGCGTCGCCGGGCCTTTCGGGCCGAGGATGATCGTGACGTAGCTGGGCTCGACGCGCGAACAACTCAGTTCCGGTCCGCCATCCTGTGGCTCGTAGGTGCTGGTGCCGCCGTTCGGCGTGTAGATGCAGCCGATATTGCCGGACGGCGTGTTGAACTCGATCTGTCCCTCGGCATTTGCGGGAACGGTCTGGCTGCCGGCATATGTTTGCGGCAGCCAGAAAAATGTTGCGAGCGTCGCGACAAAAAATGTCCGTGCAAGCATGGCGAACTTCCCCCCGGTTCAAACCTGGATGCGTCCGGCAGGTTCAATCCGAAGCGCGTGTTTGTCAAACGCGGTTTGTGCGCGCTCTTAAAAAGGCACGGGCCAATTGATAGATCTTCATCCCGGACTGTGTCGGCAAAGTCATTGCTTGGCCGACTACGGGTCCTGACAAGGCGGCTTCAACCACGAATCATACGTCACGTTCTGGCCGCCGACGAGGCCGGACTGGCCGTGAAGGCGGTTCAGGCTGTGAAGATCGGCCGCTGGAAGGCGCTTCTATGTTCACAAAGCTGTGTGAAGACCTTCCCTTGGGGAAGATCTCTACTTGCTCGGGCGCAGGCAAGTAACTATTTGAAATTGCGTTGGTATTCCGCCCCTCGAAACGTGACGGCACAGCGCCGTGATCATTCATTCTGTTGCTCCACTGCAACGGCCGGCAAGCTAAGCCACCTGCGACTGGTGAAAAGCTAATGGAAAATGATCAATTGGTGTTACTGTCCGTAACAAAAGAAAAATCGTTTGGGCGGGATAGTGATTCGGGTCGATAGACCAACGCGACATTCAATATCGGAAAAATGGCTCCGCGGTGCCGCAAGGCAGTCGCCCCTGACGCCCGTATCGTCGATGCGCAGCTTCTGGGGGCTGATGCGGGTCTACTGGTTCTCGGACCGCTGGAGGGAAGCCTGGACGCTGACGCTGGTGATCGCGCTGATCATCGCGCTGTCCAGCAAAGCCGACGTCTGGTTTACGGTAGCTGGGGCTGAGCTGGCGACTTCGATCGCTTTTTTCCACGATGCCGCGAACACGACGCCACTCAAGACAATACTGACCAACGCCGGTTGGCTGGTGCTGCTGGTCCTGCTCAAGGACTTGGTTATTGCCGGCATTCACAACCTGGTTTCCAAGACATTGCATCGCAAATGGCGTGGCTGGCTGGACAGCCGATTCAACGAGGCCCTGCTCGACTCTAACCATACGCATTTCCATGCCCAGCATGGCTCTTCCGGGAATGCAGCTCCCGACAATATCGACCAGCGCGTGCAGGAATCCATCAAGGCCATGACTGGCGGAGCCATCGGGCTTGCTTCGGGTGTGCTAAGCGTCTTCGCTTCGTTCTACTTTCTCGGTGGCGAATTGCTGAAAAACTCTGTCGAGGTGAAGGGCCTGGAGTTTCTCGGCAGCTACGGCAGCGCCGTCCTTGCTCTCCTGGCAATCGCTGTGTATGTGCCGTTCAACACTTGGATCGCATTGAAACTCGGCCGAATGCTGGAGTGGCTAAACGTCAGAATGCAGCAGGCCGAAGGCAGTTACCGCAGCGAGTTGATCACATTCCTGCGCCGCAGTTTTCATGTCGCCGCATCGCAGGGCGAGAATGTGCAGAAGACTGTAAACAGCCAGCGTTATGCCGACATTGACCGTACCTGGGCCAGACTGAACATCGTCAATACTGGCTACGCCTCGTTCGAGCTGATCTATAATTTCATCGGTGCCAAGATTGTCGCTTTCGGGCCAGGGCTCGTGCCCTTCATCCACAACGGCCTCGACCTCAAGGGTTATCTGACAGCTTCCGGCCAGGTCGATAAGCTGATCAGCAACTGTTCGTGGTTCATCCATGTGATGCCGGACATCGCCACCTTGCGCGCCAACAGCCAGCGCGTCATCGAATTGGCGCAGGCAATCGAGAACGTGCAGCAGCCACAGGAATTCTATCAGCAGACCGGCCGGTCCGACTTCCGCTACGACCACCAGAACCCGGTTTTCGGACTGACCATCCAGAAGCTCGAACTGGCGCATCAGGGCGAGGACGCAACGCCCTTCCTGAGTGCCGCGAACTTGCGCTTCCGGCGTGGCGAGTGGACTTTCCTCAAGGGCGAATCCGGTTGCGGCAAGACCTCGCTCGTCAAGGCGATCAACGGCCTGTGGCCTTATGGCCGCGGCACCATCGTCTTCCCGGAAGGGGTCAGGAGTTTCTACGCCGCCCAGGAGGTGAAGCTGCAGCAGGTTTCGTTGAAGCAACTGGTCTGCCTGCCTGGTTCCGAGCATGATTACGCCGACATGCAGGTCGCATCCGCCCTGCACAAGGCCGGCCTCGGCGATTTCATCGAGCATTTGGCCGATGAGAGCCGTGAAGGAAAGATCTGGGATCAGGTTCTCTCGGGTGGGCAGAAACAGAAGCTGGTTGTCGCCCGCATCGTGCTGCAGCAGCCGGGATTGCTGTTCCTCGATGAAGCCACCGGCGCGCTCGACCCCGATGGACGGATCGCCTTCCACCAGGCGATCAAGGACAATTGCCCTGATGCAACCGTGATCTCGATCATGCATGAGGCGACGCCGCCGAGATCGCTCGCGGGCACCGAATTCTACCACAGCGTGGTTGCGATCGCCGACGGCGTCGCTACCAAGAAGCCGCTGGTTCCGAGCTTGCCGGTAGAGCTCACCACCATCCTCACGCAGCCGACACGGCCGGCCGAGGACAAGTGGCTGCGCTTTCCCCGCCGGCTGAAGCAGAGATAGCCGCGGCACCACTGCCGGCATCCAGCCACTGCCACGTAGCCCGATCACAGTCTCGCGATCCGCCGGTTTGCCGCCGTTTTAACCCGCTCTCGCGATTGACTCGGCAAGGCGCGCTCCTATGTTGCGCCGGCTTGCAGAATCTCAACTCGAACCCGCGAGCAGAAAGGTCACCGCGCCATGCCTGGAGACAGTCACAGTCGAACGCAACCGCCGTCCGCTTGACGTGACCTGACAGGCTCACGTCCTGCCGGACGGCAAGGAGTGAGCCATGAACGAGTTTTCCCCTGTCGCGGGCGGCGATGCCATCGCCATCGCTCGCGTACTTGCCAACGAACACGTCGCCGACATCGTCGAGGCCTTGAACCAGGAGCCCCGCGAGACGGCATCGGAGCTGCTTTGCGAAGTGCCGTTCGGGCGGCTGGTCGAGATCTTCGACCAGCCTGAACTCGACGGCGCATCCGAACTGGTCGAGGCGCTGCCCCGCATCAAGGCAGGCAGACTGCTTGCCGCCATGTCGGTCGATCGCGCCGCCGACATACTGCGCGATCTGAACGAGCCGGCTCGTTCCGAACTGCTTGGTGGCCTGGCGCCACCGCTGCGCGCGACGCTGCTTGCCATTCTCGGCTATCCCGAAGGCAGCGCCGCCTCGCTCATGACGACCGAATATGTCAGCGTGCCGCCGGACTGGAGCGTGGCCCGCACGCTGGATTATATCCGCAAGGTGGAGCGGACTCGCGAAACCGTCTACGCGATCTACATCGTCGATCCGCAAACGCATGTCCTGTTGCGCTCGACCAGCCTGCGTCGGCTGATCGCTGGCGGGCCCGACGAGCTGATCATGGCAATCGCGCCGGATCGTGCGCCTATCACCGTTTCACCGCTGACCGATAGTGAAAAGGTTGCTCAGCTGATCTCGAAATATGATCTGCTCGCCGTTCCGGTCGTGGACAACGGCAAACTGCTCGGCATCGTTACCATCGACGATATTATCGACACGATGATCGAGGAAACGACCGAGGATGTGCATCGTTTCGGCGGCATGGAGGCTCTCGACGAGCCCTATATGAAGATGGGCTTTCTGACGATGATCCAGAAACGCGCCGGCTGGCTGTGCGCGCTGTTTATCAGCGAGATGCTGACCGCCAACGCGATGCAGAGCTACGAGGGCGAGTTGGAAAAGGCGATCGTGCTGACCCTGTTCATTCCATTGATCATGAGCTCCGGCGGCAATTCCGGCTCGCAGGCGACCTCGCTCGTCATCCGGGCGCTGGCGCTGCGCGAGATCGGCCTTGGCGACTGGTGGCGGGTGGCATTGCGCGAGCTGCCCACCGGCCTGGTGCTTGGCTCGATTCTTGGCGTGGTCGGCGTCTGCCGCATCGCGCTCTGGCAGTATCTCGGCTTCTACGACTACGGCCCGCACTGGCCGCTGATCGCAATGACGATCGGCGCCACGCTCGTTGGCATCGTCACCTTCGGCTCGCTGTCTGGATCGATGCTGCCGTTCGCCCTGAAGCGCATGGGCTTCGACCCGGCCAGCGCATCGGCCCCGTTCGTCGCCACGCTGGTCGACGTCGCCGGGCTGGTGATCTATTTTTCTGTGGCGCTGGTGATCCTGCGCGGAACGTTGCTGTAAGAAAACGCACGCACTTCCAATCGCGGCAATTTCGTTGCCGCGATGGGTTGTCGTCGCGTCAGACGCGCTCACCATCTCTCACCCGGTAAGCCGGCTTGTACATGGTGACGAGTTCTTCCGCGGCGGTCGGATGCACCGCCATGGTGCGATCGAAATCATCCTTGGTCAGGCCGGCCTTCAGCGGTATGCCGAGAAGCTGCGCCATTTCGCCGGCATCCGGCCCGAGGATGTGGGCGCCGAGGACCTTTTTCGAGGCGCCGTCGACGACCAGCTTCATCAGCATTTTTTCGTCGCGGCCGGAAAGTGTGTGCCGCATCGGCCGGAAGGTGGCGCGGTAGATTTCAACATTCGAAAAGCGCTTTGCCGCTTCATCCTCCGACAGGCCGACCGTACCGATCTCGGGCTGCGAAAAGACTGCGGTAGCGATCGTGTCATGGTCGGGCGCCGTCGGCTTGTCCTTGAAGGCGGTCTCGACGAAGCACATCGCCTCGTGGATTGCCACCGGCGTCAATTGCACGCGATGGGTGACGTCACCGATTGCCCAGATGTTGTCGATGTTGGTGCGGGAGTATTCGTCGACGTGGATTGCCCCGGTTTTGGTCATCTCGATGCCGACGCCTTCCAGGCCCATGTTCTCGGTATTGGGAATGCGGCCGATGGCGAGCATGACCTGATCGACCGTCAGCACCGTGCCGCCGGTGACAAGCGCGTCGAGCCGGCCGTCAGGCCGCTTCCTGACCCACTCGGACACGGCGTGGCAGAGGATTTTTATCCCTTTCTTTTCCATCGTCTCGTGCAGCATGCGTCTGAGGTCCATGTCGAAACGGCTGAGGATCTCCTTGCCGCGGTAGACCAGCGTCGTATCGACGCCGAGGCCGTGAAAGATGTTGGCGAATTCGACGGCGATATAGCCGCCGCCCTCGATCATGATTGCCTTCGGCAGTTCCTTGAGGTCGAAGGCCTCGTTGGAAAAGATGCAGTACTCATGGCCGGGCAATGCCGGATGCGGCGCCGGCCGCCCGCCGGTAGCGATCAGGATCTGGTCGGCGGTAACGGTGCGATCCTCACCAAGAAGATGCACCACATGCCGATCGACCAGGGTGGCGCGCGAATGAAAGACCTCGCCGCCGGCGCCCTGCACGTTCTTCTTGTAGATGGCCTCCAGCCGGCTGATTTCGCGGTCCTTGTTGGCGACCAGCGTCTGCCAGTCGAAACGCGCCTCAGGCACCGTCCAGCCATAGCCGGCGGCATCGGCGAAATGCTCGGGGAATTGCGAGGCGTAGACGTAGAGCTTCTTCGGCACGCAGCCACGGATCACGCATGTGCCGCCATAGCGGTATTCCTCGGCGATGCCGACCCGCTTGCCGAGTGCCGCCGCAACGCGCGCCGCCCTCACTCCGCCGGAGCCGCCGCCGATGACGAAAAGATCGTAGTCGTAACCGGCCATGGCTGAACTCCTTGCCCCTCAAACCCCGAGACAGGTAGGCTGCCGACTATCAAAAGAAAAGCCCGGATTTGCCGGGCTTTTGGTCCAGTGGCGGTCAGGCGGCTCGGAAGTCCGCAATCAATTCGGTGTAGCGTCCGCGGGAGCTGCGCCATCGGCCGGAGCGGTACCGTCGGCAGGCGCAGCCGGCGCCTTGGCATTCGCCGCTGCACCCAGGGTCTCGCCGACCTGCTGGGCGAGATCGCGAGCCAGGCCGTTCTGCCAGATCTCGGCAGCCTTCACCAGTTCGCGCGTCACGATCGGGCCGTTGTCGAGCAGCTTCTTGCCGGAATCGGAATTGTAGAAGGCGGCAATTTCATTGAGTTCCTTTTCCGAGAACACCTTTGCATAGGCGAGCGCCGCTTCCTTTTCCAGGTCGGCGCGGCGCGATGCCAAGGCCATCGCCTTCTCGTTGATCGTCTTGGCGATCAGTTCCTGCATGTCCGGGTTCTTCTGGATCAGTTGCTGCTCCAGTGCCGCGGCTGCTTGCGGCAGGATGCTGTCGAACGTATCCGTCGCATGGATCGCCGCGACGGCGGCGCGCGCCGCCTTCAAATGCGCGTCGGTGACGTCCTGCGAGAATGCCGGCGACGAAAACGCGAAAACGGCCGAGGCCGCCAGAATGGCAAAAAAGCGGCCAACCCGGTTATGCAACATCATGATCGGTAAAACTCCCTGATTTTCGGGCGGCATGGACGGTTTGGATGCCGTCGCCGCCGGCTATGATGGCCGTTGATGCCAGCCCGATGAAAAGACCATGCTCGACCACGCCCGGAATGGCGTGGAGAGCATTCGAAAGCGCTCTTGTATCCGGAATGCGGCCAAAAGATGCATCGAGGATAAAATGGCCGCCGTCTGTAACAAATGGCTGGCTCCCCGTCATCCTCAATGTAACAGGGCCGGAAAGGCCAAGGTTTGCAGCCGCCGCGCCGACCGCAATTTCGGTGGCGCGCAGGCCAAACCGGTTGACTTCGATGGGCAGCGGAAAACGGCCGATCATCTCGACCATCTTGGAGCTGTCGGCGATGACGATCATGCGGGCGGAGGCCGCCGCGACGATCTTTTCGCGCAGCAGCGCACCGCCGCCGCCCTTGACCAACGTCAGCGCCGGATCGATCTCGTCGGCGCCGTCGATGGTGAGGTCGAGCTCGGGGGTTTGCTCGAGGGTGGACAGCGGCACACCAAGCTCGGTGCAAAGGACGGCGGTGCGCTCCGAGGTCGGCACGCCGATGACAGTCAGGCCGGTGGCGACCTTGTCTGCGAGCAGCCGCACGAACTCGTCCGCCGTCGTGCCGGTGCCGATGCCGAGCCGCATGCCATCCGTGACATGGGCAAGCGCTGCCCGCGCGGCCTCAACCTTCAATTGCCTCGCATCCATGCCGGGTCCCGAGATTTGTTTCGGCGCTCGTAGCATTTTTGCCGGGCTGGTCAAAGGACCTTGCCCGCGGTGGATAAGCCGTCTTGCCTGAACGGGCCGCAGCGGTTATCGCCTGCCGGCAATCAAATCGTCACAGGACAGGCCATGACCCGACCGATCATCGTGTTCGACCTCGACGGGACGCTGATCGACACGGCGCCGGACCTGCTCGACAGTCTCAACCACAGCCTTGCCGCCAGCCAGCTCGCGGCCGTCGACGAAGCCGGCTTCAAGCGCTTCGTCGGCCATGGCGGCCGGGTGATGATCGAGCGCGCTCACGCAGCGCAGCACAGGTCGCTGGCAGTGGAGGAGCACGACCGCCTGCTCAAGCTGTTTCTGGACCATTACACCGTTAACATCCCCGGCAAATCGCGCCCCTACCCTGGCGTCCCCGAGGCGATCGCACGGTTCGAGGCAGCCGGTTACCTGCTGGCCATTTGCACCAATAAATACGAGGCCAATTCGGTGGCGCTGATCGAGGCGCTCGGTATGACCAGGCATTTCGCGGCGATCTGCGGTCAGGATAGTTTTCCGTACCGCAAGCCCAACCCGCGCCATCTCACGCAGACCATCGCGCGCGCCGGCGGCGATCCGCACCGTGCACTGATGGTCGGTGATTCGCAGACCGACATCGACACGGCGAAAGCCGCCGGGATTCCGGTGGTGGCAGTCGATTTCGGCTACACCGATCGTCATGTGCGAGAGTTCGAACCGTCGGCGGTGATCTCGCATTTCGATTCGCTGACGCTCGATCTGGTACAAGGGCTGATGGCCGCGGCAGAGGGCTGAAAGCCGCCCATCGGGTGGACCGCCAAATGCCGACCGACAAGTGGTTGACTTAGCAGGCCGGCCTCCCTTATATCGCGGCGCGCTTGGCCTTCGGGCAACGAGCGGGCGATTAGCTCAGCGGGAGAGCACACCCTTCACACGGGTGGGGTCGCAGGTTCAATCCCTGCATCGCCCACCATTCAACCCCTTCAAACGTTGGATGAATTAGCCTCTACGGAAATGTCAGAAAAATCGCACTGGCGCGTGACTGGCGCGTAACCCGGAAAGCAGTCACGGCCTTTCGGCTTCACACCCTGCCTTTCGCCGCAATAAGCCGCTGTTTGATCCCTGAGAGTTTGGTCTTTCGCTGCCCAAACAGCTCCGCGATAGCATCTTGTAGAAGCTCAAAGCAGTCGAGCACAGCTTCCCGAGACGCTTTCCCTTCGTGGCTGCCAATGTTCCCCACATACCTCAGCGCATCAAAGGTATCGGCATGTTCAGGCTCAGATTTCTTGAAGGATGCAATCCGTGTTGCGAGGTCGCGGGCGGCAGGAACGCGCTGATGGTCGAGTATCTTTTCAACGATAATGCGAAGCCGGTTCGCACAGGCGCCTAGGTCAATCCAAAATAATGCGAAGGCTGTTGCGAATTCCCTCTTAAGCGGGTTCGGTGTAGCGTCTGGCACCGTGGCAAGTGGAGGAGCCGGATACATCCCTTTCGGCGTCAGAAGATAGAAAAAGCGGTCTTCGTCGCGGCCATAAGAGTTCCGTTCAGTAAGCTGCCGGTCGCCATGGACGGAAACCACCGTGCCGCACTTTTCGATACCGCATCGAAGGAACAGGCTGAAGTTTGAAACAATGTCCGGTAGCGATACCCAGTCAATCTCCACGGCTTTAACCCATGTGGTGGACGTCATGTGCCGAAGTGACTCAGGCAGATAGTGGAGGGTGCCTCGGTCGCACTCTGGGCAGGGGTATGCTGGGATATCGTGGTCCGGAAAGTTCTTCCCCCAAAGGTCGCGAGTCGCCGCCATCGTGCCCCTTCCCATTTTTGGCAACAGTATCCTCTGCTGAAACATCGGCCTAGTGCAGAATCTTGGCCGGAAGAACTCGACGCTCCCAGGTTCTCCACTGCCGCACCCACTTTGGGCGGGTGGCTGTGGGGGATGGCGTAGCCATCGGGTGCGGTTAGTATGTCCTTTATGTTGGCGAATGCGCCAAATGCAGGGGGTGAAGCATGGCAGATCACAACAACAATCTTGACCACGCA
Source organism: Mesorhizobium sp. M1182 (assembly GCF_040318335.1). Classification (NCBI taxonomy): domain Bacteria; kingdom Pseudomonadati; phylum Pseudomonadota; class Alphaproteobacteria; order Hyphomicrobiales; family Phyllobacteriaceae; genus Mesorhizobium; species Mesorhizobium sp. M1182. The sequence goes on along the minus strand of NZ_JAMYMD010000008.1, from coordinate 97,720 downwards.
GCGGTCGCAGCCGGAGCTAAAGAGCGCTTCGAGACGGCTGACGTTGCCCCCAGTTTCTATCCAGTTTTGAGTTCGTTTCCGGCGTGGGTTGTGCCCTGCTGGGCGGGTGAAGCGACGGGCGCTGGCGCGGAGCCTTTGGCATCGCGCAGCGCGAGCGACCGTCGCAGATTGAAGGTGGTGGCGAACTCGGCCGGTGTCTGCCAGGCGATTTGGGAATGCGGCCGGGCGGTATTGTAGTCGGCGCGCCACAGGGCGATGGCGACGCGTGCCTGAGCCAGCGAAGTAAACAGCGTCTCATTGAGCAGTTCATCGCGTAGTCGGCCGTTGAAGCTCTCGATGAAGCCATTCTGCATCGGCTTGCCGGGCGCAATGTAATGCCATTCGACGCGGTTCTGATCCGCCCAGGAGAGGATGGCGTTCGAGGTGAACTCGCTGCCATTGTCGCTGACGACCATTCTCGGCCGGCCGCGCTCGGTGATGAGCCGGTCCAATTCGCGGGCAACCCGCATGCCCGAGAGAGACGTATCAATGATGAGTGCCAGGCACTCTCTCGTGCAGTCGTCGACGACGGCCAGGATGCGGAAGCGGCGCCCGTCTGTGAGCTGGTCGGATACGAAGTCGAGCGACCAGCGCTCGTCGGGCCTCAGCGGCACCACTATCGGCGCCCTGGTCCCGATCGCCCGTTTGCGGCCGCCACGGCGGCGAACGGCGAGCTTCTCCTCCCGATAGAGCCGGAACAGCTTCTTGCGGTTCACGACCAAGCCCTCCCGCCTCAGCATCACGAGAAGACGCCGGTAGCCGAACCGGCGACGCTCCTGCGCGATCGCCTTCATCCGCTCGCGAAGCTCGCGGTCGTCCGGCCTGCTGGTCTCGTAGCGAACCGTCATGCGGCAACAGCCGATGGCTTTACACGCCCGCCGTTCGCTCATCCCGAAGCCTTCCTTTAGGCGAGCGACAGCTTTCCGCTTGGCCGCGGGCGTCACCATTTCTTTCCCACAAGATCCTTCAACGCGGCATTGTCGAGCATGGCGTCGGCCAGAAGCCGCTTCAGCCGCGTGTTCTCGTCCTCCAGAGCCTTCAGTCGCCGAGCCTCGGAGACATCCATCCCGCCGAAGCGGGCCTTCCAGTTGTAAATCGAGGCGTCGCTGACCCCGTGCTTGCGGCACAGATCGGCAACCGATACCCCGGCCTCATGTTCCTTCAAAATTCCGATGATCTGCTCTTCAGAGAAGCGGCTACGTTTCATGTCCTGGTCCTCTCGATGGGCCAGAACGAACTTCAAACCGGATTAGATAAGAGGGGCAAGGTCAGCCCGTATCAAGGAATTGCAGGCCGAATTGCAGCTACTGACCGCAAGCAACGGCGGCGGGCATGGTGTTGGCAATAGCCGCACTGCGAGAGGTGGCGGGGATTCCTTCAACAACGGGCGCAAGACTGATGGCCCACGCGTGAACAGTGGTAAAACCCGCGTCAAGCCGCCTGTGGAATACAAGGACGATAAGGGCAACACTTGGACAGGTCGCGGAGCAACCCCAAAATGGTTGGCTGCTTACGAGGCTGAGGGCCGTAATCGCTCCGACTTCGCGGTCTGATTCAGCCCAGAATTATCGGGCGCCAATATCCATTGAGGAATTCGTTGCACTTCAGATCTGCGATTTCGATCCGTCGAACGTTCGTGTCGCCTCCCACCGATTGACGAACCCTATTTTCGATAGCAGCCCTGTTGGGCGCCGATATCATATAGCCTGTTCCGAAAATGCTTTTGGTCCGAGATTTTTCGATTGTCATCAGGTCCATATTCATATCCCCATAGGAGAACCCCAGGTACACGATTACCGCGGCTTCCGCGATCATTGCCCGTATCCTGCCGAGGACTGCTTCGTCCTCAATCCGTTCCGTGAATGTACGAATCTGAAACGCGATATCAGGAAGGTCGCGCGGCTCCACTTCTTGGCCAAACTTGATGCCACCTGGAGCTTGCCAAGGGAGGCGTCCGACTTGGCCGTAAGGGTGGATTATCTCCAGTCCCCGCAACACCTTCTGCGCTTCCGCAGGTTTCATGTGATAGTAGTTTTGAAGCGCTTGCTCCAGATAGTGCTCGATGCACCTGTCGTAATTGAAAGTGATTATGCTGACGTTGCTGAAAAGCCCACCGAGGTTAGCTCGCAGCGTTCCCTCGGTAGCCATTTTGAAAAACGTATTGTGCCAACTATCATCGATGTGCCGGAAGTCGATAATCTCATTCGTTCCATGAATCTTAGAGCCGCGTTCTGCTTCCAAGATGCTCTGGGAGATCCCCATCTTCCCCATAAAAACGGCGACATCGTTGTCTCCGTGGGTGTGCAGATAATTGTCGATTGAAACCGCGTTAGCCATTGCTGAGGAGAGAGCGCGCCCAGCCTGCATGAATTCGTTATTGCCTACCTCACTGCCCTGCTTCTTGAAATAGGACTTGGCGCCGTCGTAGATGCCCGTGTCGCCCTGAGTCGCCTCCCAACCGTTCGACTTGAAGTCCAGCTTCCTGCCAATGATTTTAGCTAGCTCCGTGCCCATCGGTAGGCCAACTTCCCGGCTGCCGCCTGCACCGACGACGAAAACGGTCTTTTTGGTGTACATCTTCCGCCTCTTGTCACGTAATCAAGCTTAGAAGCTGAAACACTGACCCCGAGATAACCAAAACGATTGCAGGGGCGTTGACACGACTCGACCGGCCGTGAATCGCCCAAGGTTCGACCGTCTGGCGATAGATAGCGAGTTCCGCGTGATCTGTGAGGGCTTGCGAAAGCCTAGTCGTGGCTTGCAACTCTTCGATCAAACAGGCGAGGTCGCTGAGAGTGACGGGCTGGCCCCGCCCTTGGCGTCGTAGTGTTTGATCTATGTTTTGCAACCCTGTTAGTCGCCGGCCCGCATGGCGGCGAAGTTCCGCAATGGAATTGGTTAGAGGGTCGTCAGGGGGTCTGGTGCGCATCGTCGCGTCGTGAATGCGTGTCATATCCCACGCGAGAAAAATAAACCCCAGGCAGTCAAGCGCCAGCCCGATAGCACCGCGCATAATTGGTGGCCCGAAAAGATTCGCCAGAGCAAGGAAGTCGTCATACGAACTGACAATCATCGGCAATCCCCCAGCAAGCGCAGCCGGTGACACTAGATGATTGTCGGGCAAGTTTTACAAGCGGCCCGGACGCTTGGTTGGCTGCCCCCCCGCTCTTCTCCTAACAGTCCCCGCGATATAAAGATTGCCCCGGTAAGGGGGCAATCTGCGCACTCTGGTGGGACTTTTCCTGTGAGGGCGGCGACAGTCCGACATTCACCCTGCTGGCATCGGGGTCGATCCCGCATAATTCCAGACAAGCTCTAGAGGGTGAGGTGCATTGACACGGGTCACGATCTTATTGTGCCCGCTCGCAGTTCCCTGGCCTGTCGGACAGGCGCTCTGACCCCCAAATGACCGCCGGCACTATTATGGCCGCGATGTTGAGGCGACGCATCATGATTTTAAGCAGTCGCCGTGTTCTTTCGGCAGCCATAAATCAGGTACGGACGGCGCCTCCTTGTAGCGCAACCCTCCGCGATCCCGGAACAAACCTGCATGGACGTGAGTTTCTGCTGATCGAGATGTGAGGGAAAGCCATGTCCAGACTTGTTTTGGCGGCCGCCGTGCTGCTTGTCGGCGGATCGGCCTTTGCCGCGGACGAAAATCCGGTGCCGCCGCAGAATGCCAAGAAGCTGTCGGAAATCATCGCCAAGGTCGAGCAGCGCGACGACTTCCGCTACATCAAGGAAATCGATTGGGACAGCGATGGCTACACCGTCATTTATTACACGAGCGACAAGGCCAAAGTTGAAATCACCTATGACCCGGTGACAGCCGCGCCGAAATGAAGCTGGCCGCCAACGGTCCAGATTCTAAAAAATGGCGCGCCTCGAAGGCCCCCGGCCTTCGGCACACGCTTGCGTAGACATGACTTTGATGGCTGACTGGGTGCTATCATTGCGCGCGGGGGTGGGCATGGCGACGGTAAAGCACGTATTGAAACGCTTTCTGATGATGCTCGCGGGTTATTTCATAGCGGTACTGGTTGGGCTGATCGCGGTGGCGGCGATCTATGGCGGGCTGAGTTCGCTGCCAAATGCGCCTAATTATTTCGACGTCATGGGTATCACCCCCGTTGCGGTGCTGCTGTTGCCGCCGCTCGGCATGTTCATCTATTTTCTGACGATCGTGCTGACCGGCCTGCAGACGCTGATCTTCGCACTGATTGCCGAGTTTTTCTCGCTGCGCAGTTTTTGGCTGCACATGGTCTTCGGCGCGGCGGCCGCTGTTGGCGGCTTCGCCTTGATCTGGCCCAGTGTACCGGATGACACGAACCCGGAGCGCTGGGCCGATATCGGCATCATTGCCGCCGCAGGCATTGTCGCGGGCCTGGTCTATTGGCTCATCGCCGGACGCGATGCCGGTTTCCGGCGTCCGCTGTTTCAGCGCTAGAGCGGTTCCTGATTTGACGGAATCGAAGGGGATTCCGGATCAGTCGGTTTTGTGATTCAAGATGCTGGCTGGAGTGGAGGCCAGAATCGGATGACGCGACCTCTTTCGGATGATCTTCGCGAACGTGTTGTAGCGGCGGTTTTGGGTGGCGAGAGCCGCCGGTCGGCCGCGAAACGGTTCGGCATTTCGGTTTCGGCGGCGGTGAAGTTGTTGCAGCGCCATCGGGCGACTGGCTCGGTTGCGCCTGGCAAGATGGGCGGACATCGCAAGAGGGTGCTGGAGCCGCACCGTGCCTTCATCGAGGCGCGTGTGCGTGAGACGCCGCATCTGACACTGCATGGTCTGAAGGATGAGTTGGCCGCACGCGGGGTCAAGGTCTCGCACAACGCGGTCTGGATGTTCTTGAGGCGCGAGGGCCTGAGCTTCAAAAAAAACGCTGTTCGCCCTTGAGCAGGCGCGCGCTGATATTGCCCGCAGGCGTCAGCGATGGCGCTCTTGGCAGGCCGGCCTCGATCCGCAGCATCTGGTCTTCATCGACGAGACCTGGATCAAGACCAACATGGCTCCGCTGCGCGGTTGGGGGCCGAAGGGCGAACGGCTGCGCGGCTTGGCCCCGCACGGCCACTGGCGCACGCTGACCTTCCTCGGCGCGCTGCGCTGCGATAGGCTCGCGGCACCTTGCGTCTTCGACGGGCCAATCAACGGCCAATGCTTCCGCGCCTATGTCGAGCAGCAGCTCATCACCGTGCTGAAACCCGGCGACATCGTCGTCATGGATAATCTGGGAAGTCATAAGTCGGCGGCCATCAGGCAGATGATCAAGGCGGCCGGCGCCAGGCTTTGGTACCTACCGCCCTACTCCCCAGACCTCAATCCGATCGAGCAGGCCTTTGCCAAAATCAAACACTGGATGCGCCAAGCTCAGAAACGTACCGTCGAGGACACTTGGCGCCACATCGGCCACCTCGTTGAAACGATCGAGGCAACCGAATGCAACAACTACTTCGCAAACGCCGGCTACGCTTCCATCAAAACGTGAAAGGCTCTAGAACCGCATTCGTCAGCTTGCCGGCGAACGCACCGCTTCCGTGCTGTCGAGCGCCTGCTGCAGCCTTGTATCGCGGCCGTAGACGTCGTTGAAGTATTCGACCTTGCCGGACAGGTCCGGCCACGCGGTGAAATAGGCGACATAGACCGGGATCTTGCGTGTCACGTCCTCGGTCGAATGTCCGTGTTTCAGTTTGTCCTCGATGTAGTCGACCGAGGTGCCGAGCACGGCAGCGGCCATGCCGCGCGGATCCTGCAAGCGAACGCAGCCATGGCTGAGCGCACGCATGTCGCGCTGGAAAAACGACTTCTGCGGCGTATCGTGCATGTAGATTGCATGCTTGTTGGGGAACAGTATCTTCAGCTCGCCCAGCGCATTGGCCTCGCTTGGCAGCTGGCGCACGCCGTAGGGTATCTTTGCGCCGTAGGCGCCCCAATTGACCGAGGACGAGGGAATGCGCTTGCCGCGGGCATCGACCACCTCGTAGCCGGCGCGGTCGAGATAGCCAGGATCCCGGCGCAGCCGCGGCAGCATCTCGTTGACCAGGATCGATTGCGGCACGCCCCAGTAGGGATGGAAGTCGACCTGCTCTATCTGGTCATAGAAGAAAGCAGTCTGGTTGGTGGGCCTGCCAACCACGGCGCGTGTCTTCAGCTTCTCCTCGCCATCATCGATATAGCTCGCGGTGAAAGCCGGCTGGTTGATGAAGACGCGCGGGCTGCCAAGGTCGGAAGGCAACCAGCGCAATTCTTCGAGCGCAACCCGAACCTTCTGAACTTTGTCGGCCTTGGACGTTCCGGCCAACGATGCAACGGTACGCGGGCCGATGACGCCGTCGCCTTTCATGCCGGCCCGTTTCTGCACCGCCTTGATCACCGGCACCAGCTCCGGATCGTAGACCTCGCTGGTAGCGAGCCTCGCCAGGACCTCGCCATAGGCGCCGCCCATCTCGTCATCGAGATTGCGCGCGATCTTTGTCAAAAGCTTCGGCAGCTCGGGGCTGGTCTGCCCCGGCTTCAACAGCAGATCGGGATCGATGGTGATTTCGTCTTCGGCGCTGGCCTGGAGCGCTTCCAGTTCGACGCGCAGCGCCTGATACTCGGAATTCTGTGGATGCCGTGACTCGAGATAAGTGCGCACTTGCTGGGTATGGGCCAGCGTCTTCAGCACCCCTTCCATGTCGAGCGGCTTCGGCGGAAAATCGTAGTAGCCGGTCATGCGGTTGGGATCGACGCGGCCGCTTTGTGCGTCACGGGCGTAGCGCAGGACACGCGCCGACAGCGCCATCTCGAAGCGGACCAGCTCTTTCAGGCGCTCATCGACATTGCCCGCCGATGTGCCTGCTGCCGGAACTTCAACGGTGTAGTCGGCGGGCGTCAGGCCGTAGCTCGCGGCCTCGCCCAGCACCCGCACGGCATCCTGGGCACGGCTGCTGGGACTGGTTCCCGTCACCCAGATGAAATCCGGATTGGCCGAGTAATAGGCGATCAGCGCCTTGGCGACGTCCTTCTCGGCGTAGAGGTCATAGCCGTCGAGGCCGGCAATGGCTTCGCGGAATGCAGCCCCGGTGGCCGCCGGCTCGAAAGCAGCGTCCTGAGGCGTTGCTGGTTCAGGCGCTGCCGACAGTGCCGAAAAATCGACGCGCACCAGCGGATCGCTCTTGTAGGTATAATAGGACGGGCCGCTGATTTGCGCACCACCACCGGAAGCGGCCGGCGCCTTGGGCTTCGGCTTGTATTTTGACGGTGGCGGCGGAAAGTCACTTTTCGGCGGTGCGTGTTTGACGCCGCCGCCGAAAAGCATGTCGAAGAACCCTTGCGCTTCAGCCTTCGGCGCCCCGAAGGCCAGCATTGCCGCGGCCACCGCAAACGGCAGCACGGTTGCTTTGTTTCCAAGGACTTTCATGGATCACCCGCTCCGGTTGAACCGGATCCCGTTCCGCACCGCTTTCACGGTCTCGCCCACCGCATGGCGGATGTAAGGCGTGACTACACTGATTCATACTGATTTCGTTAAGCTTTCATAAATTTCGGAACGTCTGTTGCAGAAGGGTTTCACAAGATCGTGACGGGTCGAGTCAATCCGTCATCGCCCCCGTTAATGATAGCGCCCGTGAGCCAAGCCTCAAGCGTTGGCGCCACCGTCGATGGTCAATGCCGTGCCTGTCACGAAGCGCCCTTCGGGACCGGCAAGCCAGGCGACCATGCCGGCGATCTCGTCGGCCGTGCCGAAGCGAGGCATCGCCATCTTCTGGCGCTGATGCTCGGCGTGCGGGCCGGCTGCCGGATTCATGTCGGTATCGGTCGACCCCGGATGGACGACATTGGCGGTGATGCCGCGCGGACCGAGATCGCGTGCAAAGGCCTTGGTCAGGCCAACCAAGGCAGCCTTGCTGGCCGAGTAGGCGCTCAGGCCGGCGTCCGTGGCACGCTCGGCCAGATTGCTGCCGATCGAGATGATCCGGCCACCCTCGCCCATATGCGCTGCTGCCGCCTTGGCGGCGACGAACGGGGCTCTGAGGTTGACCTCCATCGTCTCGTCGAAATCGGCAAGCGACAGGGCATCGATCGGCGCAGCGCGCCAGATGCCGGCGCTATTGACCAGGATGTCGAGCCGTCCGAAGGCTGTTGCTGCCTCATCGACTGCCGCCTCGATCGCCCCAGCATCGCGATTGTCGGCCTTGATGGCAAAGGCCCGGCCGCCGGCCGCCTCGATTTCCCTGACCACCGCACACGCCCCTTCCTCGCCATTTACATAGGTGATCGCCACGCCTGCGCCGTCGGCCGCGAGCCTTCTTGCGATCGCCGCACCAATGCCGCGGCTGCCGCCGGTGACGAGGGCGGCCTTGCCGTTCAAGCTTCTGGATGACATCTGCTTCTCCATTTTGTAGTGATTGATACATAAATATCTGCCAGCCTTGCTGAACCACGTCAACCGAATTATGTATCGATCAATACAGAAAGGATGCCATGCCGGAACGAGGCCGCCCCCGCACCTTCGATCGAGCCGCCGCCTTGCGGCGCGCAATGGAAGTGTTTTGGGCCAAGGGTTATGAGGGCGCGTCGATAAGCGACCTGACCGCTGCAATGGGCATCAACTCTCCCAGCCTCTATGCCGCCTTCGGCAGCAAGGAAGCACTGTTTCTCGAGGCAACCGAGCTTTACACGCGGGTCGAGGGAACCGAGATCTGGTCCGCGCTGGAAAAGGCGCCGACCGCGCGCGAGGCCGTCGAACGGTTCCTGCGGCAGACTGCCAGGGCCTATTCACAGAGCGGTCGTCCGCAAGGCTGCCTTATCACGCTCGGCGCATTGCACCAGGATTCAAGCCGCGGCGCCATCTGCGATGATCTGCGCCGTCGCCGCGCCGAAAACCGCGAAGCCTTGCTGAGACGCCTCGAGCGTGGCGTCGCCGAGGGAGAGTTGCCGGCCGATTTCGACTGCGGTACGGCCGCGACCTTCTACGCGACCGTGCAGCACGGCATGTCGATCCAGGCGCGCGACGGCGCGTCGCGCTCGGCTCTTCTGGCGACGGTGGCCGGGGCAATGGCGGCTTGGATAGCGATGGCCAGCACCGGGGCAGCGTGACGTCGAACCCGGCTGACAAGAACGATATTCAGGTTACTGCAGAGACGGCTCGAGCCTGCCGGCAACGAAGCCAACGGCACGCTCCGCCACACCCCTGTCGGCGAGAATGCGGCGGTGGCCGAGCCCGTCGGCCCAGTAAAGCCGCACATGGTCGCCGGCGCGCGTGTAGAGCCTTGCATGCTCGGCGGACACTTCGCGGTCGTCCGGCGCGTGGATCACCAGCGTCGGCAGCGGCGTGCTTGCGAGCTGGCGGTCACCGGTGAACTCGTGCAACGGCCGGCCGGCGATGCGCTCGACCCGGTCGGCCATGGCGGCCTGCGAGCGCGAGCCGACATTCAGCATGCGGCTGAAATCAGCGAAGATCGCCGGCAGCGAGCTCGGCGCGGCGATAAGCACCAGCCGCCCGGCCGCCAATCGCGGGATGTTCCTGATCGAACCGGCGACGGCGTTGGCGGCAACGGCACCACCGAAGGAATGGCCGACAATGGCCGCGAACGGGCCGAACCATTCGCCGGCAACCCGTGCCGCATCGACCGCGCTGACCAGGGTAAGCCGGCGGCCCTGCGACTGGCCGTGGCCCGGCAGGTCGAGCGAGACCACCTTGTAGCCGGCATCGCGATAGGCTTCGATCAGCGTGCGCATGTATTCGGTGCGCGAACGCCAACCATGGATGACGAGCACGGTGCCGGCAGCCGCCCTGCCCGGCTCGGGCCGGAACTCATGCACCATGACGCAGCCGGTTCTGGTCTTTAGCCGATGATGGCGTGCCTGGGTCATGAAATCGGCGGCGCGGTCGATTGCGCGGCGCTCGCCTTCGCTCAAGCTTTTCTCGTGCGGCGTGCGGCAGAACAGCTCGAATGCAGCACGCCCGGTGAGTCGCGGTGCCACATGCTCAGCCACGCCGAACGTGCCGCGGATGACCTTCAGTCCAAATGATGCCATAGTGGCGATCCATTCATTGGTTCAAGCATGAACATAATAGTTCAAACATGAACATTAAGCAAGACCTGCCCTGGGACAACCCGCGTTTTCGCAACTGGGTCGCGGTGGCGCGCGCCTGCCATGTGCTGGAACGCACCCTGGCGGTGAAGCTTGCGCCGCTCGACCTGAAGCCGGCGCAGCTCGACGTGCTGATGAACCTCTACCGTCATCCCGGCATGTCGCAGCACGACCTCGCTCGCCGGCTGCTGGTCGGCCGCTCCAACATCACCATGCTTTTGCCGCAGCTGGAGACCCGCGGTCTGCTGCGCCGCGAGGGCGACGAGAAGGACAAGCGCGTGCTGCGGCTTACGTTGACCGAGGCCGGCGAGGCACTGCTGATGCAGGCGCTGAAGGTCCATATGGCGCTGATCGAGAAGGCGATGAGCCAGTCGACGCCGGAACAATGCGACATGATCGGCGAACAGATGCGTAGGGTTGCCGAGGTTTTGAAGACCGCCTGACAGCCCAGTGCTCCACCACCAATGCTTCACCACATCGATTTTTTCGCGCGCTCTGGCCATTCCTTGTCGTAGACCTCGCCGTCAATGTTCTTGCGGCTGGTGATTTCCAGGATTTGGCCGGGAGTCGGCAGCGATCTCGGGTCGACATGCCTTGCCGGATTCCACAGTTCCGATCGGTGGATGGCGCGGGCGCACTGGAAATAAACCGCATCGATCTCGATGATCGTCACCGAGCGCGCCGGCTTGCCCTCGACAGCGAACGAGGCGCAGAGCCCGGTATCGGTGGTGATGTGGGCGCGGCCATTGACGCGCAGCGTCGTGCCGGAACCCGGCACCAGGAACAGGAGCGCGACGCGCGGATCGCGAAGGATGTTCCTTAGCGAATCGGCACGGTTGTTGCCGCGCCGGTCCGGCATCATCAGCGTTTTCGGATCATGGATGCGGACGAAGCCGGCGAGATCGCCGCGCGGCGAGCAGTCCAGCCCTTCTGGCCCGCAGGTTGCGAGCGCGGCAAACGGCGAAGCCTCGATGATAGCTGCGTATTCGCGAATCAGCTGGTCGAGTTCCTTGACCACTGACGCTTCACCAGGCAGGCCATAGAGCGCTTCGAGCTGTTCGACGCTGGTGATTATCGACATGTTTTCGTCTCCAAACCGTTGCCGGCGCTACTCCAGATGCATGACGTTTTCACGACAAGTGCCCGTTTGCCGGTCATCAGGAAACGGGTGTCGAGGCAACGCAAACAAGGGCAACCGCTTTACCTGCATGATCGTGCCAACGGATACGGAGGTCAAAAATGGATAAACCGCTCGACCGGCGACGCACCGCCATGGAACTTATTGAAAACATGTTCAATGTTGAAATGCGTTTCCTGCAATCAGGGTCGGAGAGCCTCGATGTGCTTGCCGGCGCATTTATTGAAAACATGTTCAATGTTGAAATGCGTTTCCTGCAATCAGGGTCGGAGAGCCTCGATGTGCTTGCCGGCGCATTTCATGCCGAGATTGTCGTGCATGAGCCGCGCTCCCTGCCCTATGCCGGTGACTGGAACGGCCTCGACGGCGTTGGCGCCCTTTTCCGCAAAATGCGGGAAATCTGGAGCGACGTGGCGGTGGAGGACCTTCAGGTCGCCCAAAACGATGACACGGTGTTCATGAGCTGCTCGCTTTCGCTGACATCGCGGGCCAATGGTGCAACCATCAAACAGCCGTTTGCCGAAGTCTTGCGCTTCAAGGATGACCGGCTGATCGAAGGCACGCCGTTTTATCACGACACCAGCGAGATACTGGCGATCCTGCGTTGACCTGAGAGTCCTGCGGGATCCCATTCAACGGTCGCGGCTCAGCCCCTTCTCTTCCAGTTCGGCGAGATAGGCGGCCCAGCGTGCATCCTTCTCATGACCCAGCGTATGCAGGTAATTCCAGGTGAAGATGCCGGTATCATGGAAATCGTCGAAGGTGATGCGCACGGCATAATTGCCGACCGGCTCGATCTTCAGAATCGCTACATTGCGCTTGCCGGGAACGGTGACGCGCTGTTCGGGCGAATGGCCCTGCACCTCGGCCGATGGCGAGGCGACGCGCAGAAGCTCAGCCGGCAACTCGAACGGCTGATGGCCCGGAAAGGTGACGGAAAGCAGCTTGCGGTCCTTCGAGACCCTGAGTTCCTTTGGCGCTGTCATGCTGGTGGATCCTGCGGAGAACTGCCCTTCCTACGCCGCTTCGCGTCGAGGGAAAAGGCCGTTTCAGAACTTCCGACATGATCTGTCGGCGTCGGAATGTTACCGAAGATCACGAGCTTCTATCTTGAATGCCAAGTTGGTTCGTATCACATAGCCATATATAACGAAGCCGTTCACGGCCACGGAAAGCGCATACGCATGGATATGATCGATCCTTTCGGTCGCACGATTACCTACCTGCGCGTGTCGGTCACCGACCGCTGCGATTTCCGCTGCACCTATTGCATGGCCGAGGACATGACGTTCCTGCCCAAGAAGGACCTGCTGTCGCTGGAAGAGCTCGACCGGCTCTGCACGGTCTTCATCGAAAAGGGCGTGCGCAAGCTCCGCCTCACCGGCGGTGAGCCGCTTGTGCGCAAGAACATCATGCACCTGGTACGCCAGCTTTCGCGGCATCTCGAGAGTGGTGCACTGGAAGAGCTGACGCTGACCACCAACGGATCGCAGCTTTCCCGCTTTGCCGCCGAGCTCGCCGACTGCGGCGTCAAGCGCATTAACGTCTCGCTCGATACCCTCGATGCCGACAAATTCCGCCAGATCACCCGCTGGGGCAATCTGGACAAGGTCATGGACGGCATCGACGCCGCGCAGGCGGCCGGGCTAAAGGTAAAGCTCAATGCCGTGGCGTTGAAGGACTTCAATGACGCCGAATTGCCTGAAATGCTGCGCTGGGCGCATGGCCGCGGCATGGATCTGACGGTCATCGAAACCATGCCGATGGGCGAGATCGATGCCGACCGCACCGACCAGTATTTGCCGCTGTCGCTGCTGCGCGCGGCTCTCGAACGCCAGTTCACGCTAAGCGACATTCCCTACAAGACCGGTGGCCCGGCCCGCTATGTCCAAGTCGCCGAGACCGGCGGGCGGCTGGGCTTCATCACACCGATGACGCATAATTTCTGCGAAAGCTGCAACCGGGTCCGGCTGACCTGCACCGGCACCCTTTACATGTGCCTCGGCCAGGAAGATGCGGCCGACCTGCGCGCGCCGCTGCGTGCGTCGGAAGGCAACGAGCTGGTCGCCGGTGCCATCGACGAAGCAATCGGCCGCAAGCCCAAAGGCCACGACTTCATCATCGATCGCCGCACCAACCGTCCGTCGGTGTCGCGGCATATGAGCGTCACCGGCGGCTGATTTTTGGCCGATTTCGTGCAAGAATAATCGCCTTGGCACCGGCTTCGAGGCAAGGCGTGCAGCGGTTTTTTGCAATCCCGACGTTTTTCGGAGTGATGGCGGCCACCATGGCATTTGCCGCGCCATTTACCTACACGAACGAGCGCTTCGGCACCGTCTGCACCTTTCCGGATGAAATCTTCACTCTTCGCCAGCCTGAGCCGGACAATGGCGATGGACAACAATGGCTCACTGCCGATGGCGCCAGCCTGATCTGTTCGGGTATCCTCAACATCGATGACGACACCCCGACAGCCTTCGTCTCCGCCGAGAGGGCCAGCAAGGAACCTGGCTACAGGATCACCTACAGCAAGACCGGCAAGGACTGGGCGGTGCTGTCGGGCATCAAAGGCGAGAACATCTTCTACGAACGCCGCCTGTTCGGAAAAGACGGTGTCATCCATACGGTCTGGATCGAATATCCGCCTACCCTGAAATCGAAATACGACCCGTTCGTCGGAGCCATCGCCGGCAGCCTCAAAGGACCATGAGCATTCGGTCACATCTGGAGCATTCGCAGCCTGATAATCAAGGCTGGCGCGTGTAGTCATATCGTACGGCAAGCCATTTTTTGCCGCTGCCATTGGCCTGGAGGAAATGTTGCTCGGCCACTTCGTGATTGTCGCCGTCCCTGGAAATGACGAAATCGGAGGCCGTGAACCGCCCTTCGACCTCGGGGCCGAAGCCGACGAAACCAAGCGGCTGGAACAGGAGTGAAATCTTGCCGTCCTCCTCACCACCAAAACTCCAGGCGGGCATGATCCCTGCCGGGAAACGGGTGTCCATGGAGACATACTTCCAGCGGCCCTCCACTCGGTCATAGCTCAAATAGGCTATCCGCTGGAAGTCCGGCATTTTCGACCCGGGCGCCGGGCGCATCACCTCCTGCATGAAGGGACCGATCATCGTGCGCTCGGCCACCAGCCCGGTCATGACGATCGGCTGCGCACCGGGCGTTGGCCAGATCGTGTTGACGACGGACCATTTCCCGACGCGGCGAGCGAGCTCATCCGCTTCGTGACCCGGCGTGGACATCCGTTCGACTGCCGACGCCGAAGCGCCGTTCTCGGCGAACGCAGGCGCTATCGCCATCAGGATGACGGCCAGGGCAGAAGAGAACCGGAAAGCCGACGAAACATGCCGCCTGCTGCCTGTGCCAAGCCAGTCCGCATTGCCTCGTGCATTCATCATGGACCATCTCCCCAACACGATCAGAAGCTTACAATGACCAATTTGGTGAATCTTGCCGAGCAAATTTGATCTCGTCGAAATATTTCCTCGCGCCGCAGTGTGATAAATTTGCCCTCCGGACCCATCCTTTAGAACGGCACCTTTTTTGGGGTCACACCCAGAAAAGGTCTTGTCCGCAAACGGTCACCGGATTTACCGCAAGCCCATTCGGGCCTAGCCTCTGCTCTGGAGCGGTTCTTCGCCCAGTGGGGGAATACGATATGCGCAAACTCATTCTTTCTCTTGCATTGCTCAGCCTCGCGGCCCTGCCCGCGGCGGCCCAGTCGATCGGCGGCACCTATGCCGTGGCCGGCACCAATTTCGATGGGTCGTCCTATGGTGGCGACGCGACGATCACGCTGACCAGCGAGACGACCTGCACGATCCATTGGGAGACAGGCGGCTCGTCCTCGGACGGTATCTGCATGCGCAACGATGATGCCTTCTCCGCCGGTTATGTCATGGGCAAGGCGGTCGGTCTTGTCGTCTACAAGGTGCAGGACGACGGCTCGCTGCGTGGCCTGTGGACGATCGCCGGCAAGGAAGGCAACGGCACCGAGGTACTGACGCCCAAATAAGCCCTGCCGCTCTTGCGCGACAGATGTTACGGGCCATAGAAAGGCTGTGGCCCAGCCCTTTGACGTTGCTGTTTTGCGGGTGCCTGCTAGACGCTTGCTGCAGGACTCACCGGTAATCGCCTTGCCTCTTTCGCCAAACCTGCGCGGCGCGTTGTTCATGATGGTGGCCATGGCTGGTTTCACCCTCAACGACGCTATCACCAAATTCTCGTCGGAATCGATGAACATGGCGCAGGTCATGCTGATCCGCGGCGCCTTCGCTTCGCTTTTCGTTGGCCTGCTTGCGTGGCAACGCGGCGCGCTTGCCCGGCCAGGTTCGATGCTGCAGCCGACCGTTGCGCTGCGCGTCGCCGGCGAGGCCGGCGCCACGGTGTCCTTCCTGGTTGCTCTGGCGCATCTTCCGATCGCCAATGTCTCCGCCGTGCTGCAGGCGCTGCCGCTGGCGGTGACGATGGGCGCAGCACTTGTGTTCAACGAGGGCGTCGGCTGGCGGCGCTGGCTGGCTATTGCCGTCGGTTTTGCCGGCGTGCTGATCATCGTGCGGCCGGGCTTCGAAGGGTTCAGCGTCTTTCCTCTGCTGGCGCTGGCCAGCGTGGCATGCTGTGCGGTGCGCGATCTCGCCACCAAGCGGATACCGCAGGCAATTCCGACATTGCTGGTGTCGAGCGCCACCGCCCTTGCCATGACGTTTCTGGGCGCGGCATTGCTTTCACCGATGGGCGGCTGGACACCGATGACGGGACAAAGCACGGCGTTCCTGGCGCTGGCGGCGGTGCTCGTGCTCATCGGCTACCACTTCATCATCACGGCGATGCGGGTGGGCGATATCTCCTTCATCGCGCCGTTCCGCTACACCGCCCTACTCTGGTCGATCCTGCTTGGCTTCACGATCTTCGGCGACGTCCCGGATCTGCCGATGATCGTCGGTGCCACGATCATCATCGCGTCGGGCCTCTATGCACTCTACCGCGAACGGATCGTCGGCCGGCGAAAGACAGCCGCCGAAAGCACTGGACCGGACATGGCGCCGGACGGCATATAGAGTGACTGTCGACGACTGTCTGATTTGAAAACTGGATTTTGGGTCTAGGCAGCAAACGATGGGCCGACATATCGCAGGGATCATTCTGGCCGGCGGCCGGTCGAGCCGGATGGGCGGCGGCGACAAGACGCTGCTTGCGCTGGGCGACGGCACCCTGCTCGACCGTGTCGTTTCGCGCCTTGGCCCGCAGGTCGGACCGCTTGCGCTAAACGCCAATGGCGATCCGACACGGTTTGCCGCGACGGGGCTTCCGGTGCTTGCCGATACCGTCAAAGGTTATGCCGGGCCGCTTGCCGGGATCCTGACCGGCCTCGAATGGGCTTCCGACACGACCTGCCAGGCGCTGGTCACGGCTGCCGGCGATACGCCTTTCCTGCCGAGGGATATGGTCGAGCGGCTGCTCGCGGCAGCCTATGCGCGCTCTGGCTCGATCGCCGTTGCTTGTTCCGGCGGCAAACGGCATCCGACCTTTGCACTCTGGCCGCTAGGGTTAGATCAGGCCTTGCGACAATTTCTCGTCGAGGAAGACAACCGGCGCGTTGCGGCGTTCATCGACCGGCACGGTTTTGTCGAGGTGGAATTTCCCATCCTGAAATCGGGCGGGGCCGAGGTCGATCCGTTCTTCAACATCAACACTCCCGACGACCTTGCCCAGGCCGCGCATCTGTTGCAGAGCATCGAACCATGAAAAGACGTATCTTCGGCATCACCGGCTGGAAGAACTCCGGCAAGACGACATTGACCGAAAAGCTGGTGGCCGAGTTCGTCCGGCGCGGCTGGAAAGTGTCGACGGTAAAACACGCCCATCATGATTTCGACATCGACAAACCCGGAGCGGACAGCTTTCGCCACCGGCAGGCGGGAGCAGTGGAGGTCGCGGTCGTGTCGGGCAGGCGCTGGGCGCTGATGCACGAATTGCGCGGCGAGGACGAGCCGACGCTGGACGCAATCCTGTCACGGCTGGCACCCTCCGATATCGTGCTGGTCGAGGGTTACAAGCGCGAGGCGCACAAGAAAATCGAGACGCGACGGCTCGAGGCCAAGGACCGGACACCGCTCTCGGCAGGCGATCCACACATTGTCGCCATCGCGTCCGACTTCCACATTGTCGGCGAAGACCTGCCGGCCTTCGATCTCGACGACACGAATTCGATAGCTGACTTCATCGAGCGCGCCACCGGCCTGACGCGCTGAGATCGCGGCCGCAGGGGCTTCCGGCCACTTTCTCTCCATTCAGGCGTTTGACCCAGCGTCACCGTTTTCTGAACATGACCTTCCCTCAAGCGACGGTTTTGCAGTTGCTTTTTCTTGGGAAAGAATGGGAGTATCGCGCCAGCGGGCGGTCAAAAGCACCGCCCACAGAGCCGTTCGGGAACGACGGCCGGGACCAACAGAGAGGACCATTATGCGTATTGCACTGCGTATCGCGCTCGCCGCTTCGGCTGCGCTGCTGACGCTTGGCGTTGCCCAGGCGCAGGAAAAAACCTTGAGGATCGGCACCGAGGGAGCGTATCCGCCATTCAACAACCTCACCGCCGACGGCCAACTCGTGGGCTTCGATATCGACATCGCCAAGGCGCTTTGCGACGAGATGAAGGTGAAGTGCACCTTCGTCGCGCAGGACTGGGACGGCATCATTCCAGCCCTTCAGGCAGGCAAGTTCGACGCCATCGTCGCGTCGATGTCGATCACGCCGGAACGCGCCGAGAAGGTCGACTTCACCCACAAATATTACAATACGCCGCCGGCGATCGCCGCGCCCAAGGACACCGACATCAAGGGTGTCACCAAGGAAGATTTGGCCGGCAAAACGATCGGCGTGCAGGCGTCCACCACGCATTTCAACTATTCGACCAAGACTTATACCGACAGCACCGTCAAGCCGTACCCGACCGCACAGGAATACCAGCTCGATCTGGCCAATGGCCGGCTCGATGCCGCCAACGACGACGTCGTCGTGCTGCAGCAATGGCTGGATTCGCCGGACGGCGCCTGCTGCAAGCTGGTCGGCACAATCAAGCCGGTTATCGAAATCCACGGTCCGGGCGCCGGCATTGCCGTGCGCAAGGGCGAGACCGATCTGGTCAACCAGTTCAATGCGGCGATCGACGCCATCCGCGCAAACGGAAAGTACAAGGAAATCAACGACAAATACTTCAAATATGACGTTTATGGCGGCGAGTCCTGATCGACCGACATAGGAGGACGTGAACGGCGGGAGATTCCCGCCGTTCTTATAAGGACGCCGCGCACGAGGGGTGATGCGGTACGGGTCTCGAAGAGCCTCAAGGAGAACAGGCAGGCGGATGCAGAGCGCACTGACGCTTCTCAGTTGGGGACCCGAAGGCTGGCTCGACGACATCGCCGCGGGTGTATTTGTCACGGTATGTCTTGCGCTGGCCACTCTGCCCTTCGGGCTGACGCTCGGCTTTTTCGTGGCGCTGGCCAAACAATCGGAAGAGCCGTCGCTGAGACTGGCCGGGAACATCTACACCACGATTTTTCGCGGAATACCCGAGCTGCTCACCCTATTTCTCATCTTCTTCGGCATCCCATTGATCCTGCAGTACATTGTCCGGCTGGTGAGCCCTGGCACCTCCGCCGACGTCAACAGCTTCGTCGCCGGCATGATCGCGCTGTGCTTCATTTTCTCCTCTTATTCCAGCGAGGTGTTTTTATCCGCGTTCCGCGCCATTCCAAAAGGGCAATATGAGGGAGGCTATTCAGTTGGCCTGTCCAGCGGCCAGACGATGCGGCTGATCGTGTTGCCGCAGTTGATCCGCATCGCGTTGCCCGGACTTGCCAATCTCTGGCTTATCCTGCTCAAGGACACCGCGCTCGTCTCGGCCGTCGGGCTCAACGAGATCCTCCGGCAGAGCGGGGTTGCCGCTCGCGTCACCAAGCATGCCTTCCTGTTTTATGGCTTTGCCGGCCTGATCTATCTCCTGCTGGCGATCGTCTCCTCCTTCGGCATCAATGCGATCGAACGAGCGGTCGGCGGCAGCGAGGTCAAGAGATGAGCCTGGCCACCGACACGCTGAAGGTCGACCGGCCGCCGCCGCCCGCACGCGGCTGGTCGCGCCAACGCATCCTCGGCCATGTCCTGGTCGGCCTGTGGATCGCTCTCGGCATCGGCATGGTCGTCTACCTGGTCGCTGCGTGGAACCCGGAGTTCTTCCAGAAATATGCACCCGGCTACATATCCGGCCTCGGCATCACCCTGTTGCTGGTTGCCATCTCGATTGTGCTTGGCGCAATCCTGTCGGTGCCCATCGCCTATGCACGTATGTCGAAGAACCCGATCCTCTCGGGGTTTGCCTATGCCTATGTCTATTTTTTTCGCGGCACGCCGCTGTTGGCGCAGACCTTCCTGGTCTACTACGGGGTCGGCTCCTTCCGGCCGGAACTCGAGATGGTCGGCCTGTGGGGTTTCTTCCGCGAGGCGTTCAACTGCGCGATCTTCGCCTTTTCGCTGAATACGGCCGCGTACCAGGCCGAGATTTTGCGTGGCGCGATCGAGAGCGTGCCGAGAGGCCAGTGGGAAGGTGCCGCCTCGCTCGGCCTGCATAAACTACAGACGATGTGGAAAATCATCCTGCCGCAGGCGCTGATTGTGGCGCTACGCCCCTATGGCAACGAGATCATCCTGATGATCAAGGGCTCGGCAATCGTCGCCATTATCACGGTCTACGATTTGATGGGCATCACCCGGCTCACCTATGCGCGCACCTTCGACTTTCAGTCGTATATCTGGGCGGCGATCATCTATCTGATCATCGTGGAAACATTGCGCCACGGCGTCGAGTGGATCGAACGGCGCATCACCATCCACCTGCACCGCTGACTCCCATCACCTTGCCTGATCCGGTAAGAAGACCGCAAAGCAGGCTTCTAAGGGATTCGAAAACATGGCTTCGGTGGCATTTCTTGGTCTTGGCGTCATGGGTTATCCGATGGCCGGACATCTCAAGAACAAGGGCGGTTACGATGTCACCGTCTACAATCGTACCAGCGCCAAGGCCGAGCAGTGGGTTGCCCAGCACGGCGGCAGCTTCGCTGCGACGCCAGCGCAGGCGGCGGAGGGCAAGGACTTCGTCTTTTCCTGCGTCGGCAATGACGACGATCTGCGCTCGGTGACGACCGGCGCCGGAGGCGCCTTCAATTCCATGAAGAAAGGCGCCATCTTCATCGACAATACCACCGCATCGGCGGAGGTCGCGCGCGAACTGGCGCAGCAGTCGCAAGCGCTCGGGTTTGCGTTCCTCGACGCCCCGGTCTCCGGCGGCCAGGCAGGCGCCGAGAACGGCATGCTGACCGTGATGGTCGGCGGCGAGCCCGACGCCTTCGACAGGGCCAAGCCAGTCATAGATGCTTATGCCCGCATGGTCGGATTGATGGGACCGGCCGGGGCTGGCCAGCTCACCAAGATGATCAACCAGATCTGCATCGCCGGCCTCGTTCAGGGCCTGGCCGAGGGCATCCATTTCGGCAAGAAGGCAGGGCTCGACATCGAAAAGGTCATCGAGGTGATTTCCAAGGGTGCGGCCGGTTCCTGGCAGATGGAGAACCGGCACAAGACGATGAATGCCGGCAAATATGATTTCGGCTTCGCCGTCGACTGGATGCGCAAGGATCTTGGCATCTGCCTCGCCGAGGCCGACCGCAACGGCGCCAAACTGCCGGTGACGGCACTTGTCGACCAGTTCTACAAGGACGTGCAGGCGATGGGCGGCAAGCGCTGGGACACGTCCTCGCTGCTGGCGCGGCTGGAGAAATAGGATTTCACCGTGGCCGAGCTTTCGCCTCAATCCAGCGCCGATGAAATCGTTGCTCATCTGCGCTCGATCGCCTCGGAGGAAAATCGGCTTGGCATGCTGCGCTACGGCATCAAGATCGAACGTGCGCTCGGTATCTCGCATGGCGTGCAGCGGCAGATTGCCAAGAAAATCAAGCGCAACCATGAGCGTGCCTTTGAGCTTTGGCAGACAGGCATCATGGAGGCGCAGTTCATCGCTTCCGTGACAGCCGATCCGGAGCGGTTCTCCGCCGCGGATGCAAGACGATGGGCGGCGACTTTCGACTCGTGGGATATCGTCGACGGGGTCTCCGATCTCTTTGTCGACACGGATTGCTGGAAGGAATTGATCGCCGAATTCGCGGTCGACGAACGGGAACTCGTTCGACGCACGGCTTTTGCGATGATTGCCTGGTCGGTAGTCCACCGGAAGAAGGAACCCGAGACGACCTTCCTCGAATTCTTGCCGATCATCGAAGCGCATGCGACCGACGCCCGCAATTTTGTGAAGAAGGCCGTGAACTGGGCGCTTCGTTCGATCGGCAAGCGATCGATGAATTTGCACGGCCCTGCCCTTGCCGTGGCGCTAAAACTGGCGGCCTCGACAGACAGGACCGCACGCTGGATCGGCAAGGACGCCGTGAGGGAACTTTCCGATGCCAAGACGCTCGAGCGGCTCGCCGCCAGAAAAGCTTGACCTGAGCGAAGTGCGCTTCACGGAGGTGACGCAATCGACGCGCGCCGATTTCGAAAACCTGTTCGAGCAACCCGGCGGGCCGAAATACTGCTGGTGTATGGCTTGGCGCAATCTCGACCGCCGCGAGCATGTCGAGAACGACGAGAAGAAACGCGCGATGATGACGCTGATCGACGCCGGCACGCCGGTCGGCATTGTCGCCCAGATCGATGGCCGGACCGTCGGCTGGTGCTCGATCGCGCCGCGCGAGACCTACCGCAAGCTGTCACGGCAGCAGGACGATGGCGAGATGGGCATCTGGTCGATCGTCTGCTTCTTTGTGCCGAGAGCGTTGCGCGGCGGCGGGCTGGCAAGCGCATTGCTCGACGCGGCCATCGATCACGCCTTTGCCAAAGGCGCCAGGACGATCGAAGCCTATCCGGTCGACCAGGCGTCGCCGAGCTACAGCTTCATGGGTTTTCGGGACACGTTCGCCGCCCGCGGCTTTCGCGAGATCGGCATGACCGGCTCGCGCCGGCATGTGATGCGGCTTGAACGTTGACCTTGGCGACAGCGGCAGCTTTACTTGCTGGCATAGGCCGCAGATCAAGGCTCAACAATGGAGCAGCAATGAGCAACTGTCTCAAATCAGGAGCGATCCTGGCGGCCGCGGTGTTCGTGTCCATTGTGGCAGACAGCGCTTGCGCCGGGACGATGCATATTTTCTGGAAGGATCTGCGCCCGCCGACCCAGCCAGCCGCCGAAAGCGTCGGACTGCCGATGATTGCGGCCAAAATGCCCGATCATGGCGAGACGCTGTCTCTCCATCTGCAGGACAAGATCGTGCAGCTCGCAGGCTATGCGCTGCCAGTCGACCGCGATGGTGATCTCGTCTACCAATTCCTGCTGGTGCCGTGGACGGGAGCCTGCAGCCACATGCCGACGCCGCCGCCCAACCAGATCGTCCTCGTCACGCCTGCACACCCTTACAGGATGTCCGAGGCCTACCAGCCGGTTTCGGTGACCGGCGCCTTGCAACCGGGTATGGAGAAGAGCCAGCTTTTCATCCTTGACGGCGTCAGCGTCATCCAGTCAGGTTACACCGTGCACAAGGCCGAGGTGGTCAACGTCGATACGGTGCCGGACACGATCACGCTGCCGGTCAACTCGCCATGGACTTTCCTGAACAAAAAGAAGAACTAAACAGAAGAATCTCAGGCGGCGTTGGCGCCGGACTCCTTGTCGAGCATCATGTAATCCAGCGGCATCTCGGTCGTGTATTTGATCTGCTCCATGGCGAAGGAAGACGACACGTCGCGGATCTCGATCTTGGCGATCAGCCGCTTGTAGAAGGCGTCGTAGGCGGCGATATCGGGCACCACGACGCGCAAGAGATAGTCGACGTCGCCGCTCATGCGATAGAATTCGACCACTTCCGGGAATTCCTGGATGACCTCCGAAAAGCGCCGCAGCCATTCATGGCTGTGCGAATTGGTGCGGATCGAGACGAACACCGTGACCCGCACATTGACCTTTTCATGATCGAGGATGGCGACGCGCCGCTTGATGACGCCCTCTTCCTCGAGCTTCTGGATGCGCCGCCAGCACGGCGTCGTCGACAGGCCGACCTTCTTGGCGACGTCGGCGACTGCAAGCGTCGCATCCTCCTGCAGCAGGCGGAGAATTTTTCTATCAAGGCGGTCCATTGGATGCTCCCCTGATGCAAGTCGTCCAAGTGCGCAGCGGCCTTGGCACAACGACATGCATAAAAACAAGAATTTAACGCGCGTCCCCTCATGCGCGGCGCGCTTCGAGGAATGGATTACCATAATCCCTCTTGCTCGAGCCTATTACAAGAAAGAAATTCTGCCGCATAGTGCGAAAGCGAGTGATTTCTTGCTGAATGCCTAGCCGAGGCGATAGCGGATTTCCGATCTCAGAAAGGGCAGCAAATCCATTTCAAACCATGGATTGCGCTTCAGCCAGCCGGTGTTGCGCCAGGACGGGTGCGGCAGCGGCAGGACTTTCGGGTCGGTTGCCGCCGCCCAGATGGCACGCCAATCCATGACCGTTTCCGTCAGCGAGGGACGGCGCGCCGCGCCCATATGCCAGCTTTGCGCGTAGATGCCGATCGTCAGCACCATATCGACTTGCGGCATCAGCGCCATCAGCGATGTGCGCCAGGCCGGCGCACATTCGCGGCGCGGCGGCAGGTCGGCGCCCCTGGCGTCCTGACCGGGAAAGCAAAAGCCCATCGGCACGATGGCGAATTTGTCCGTGTCGTAAAATTCCTCGCTGCCGACGCCCAGCCAGCTTCGCAGCCGGTCGCCGGAGGCGTCGGTGAACGGCATCCCTGTAATGTGAACCTTGGTACCCGGCGCCTGGCTGGCGATCAGGATACGCGCACTCGAAGATGGCCTGAGCACGGGCCGCGGTTGGTGCGGCAGCGGCCTGGCGGCCGGCTTATCGACGCAGATGCGGCAGGCGCGTACCCTCGCCGCCAGGGCTTCCAACTCTTCGGTCATTCGGAACTCATTGTCAGGCGGCGGCACTCGGCCGGCTGGAGATTTCTCGATACCAGCGCAGCACGTTGGTGCACTCTTCGGGTACCTTGATGCGAGCCGGCTTCATGAAGTCGATGGCGACCAGCCCGGTGATGTCGGCGATCGAATAGGCATCGCCGGCGACGAATTCCCTGCTGGCGAGCTCAGTGTCCAGAAATCTCAGGAATTCGATCGCCTTCGGCTTGTTGGCCTCGCCCCATTCGGGGATTTGCGGGATCTCCCATTCCCTCATTGCGGGGTGGACGTGCCGGAACGCCGCAGCGACGCAGCCGAACAGATTGAACTCCACACGTCTTTGCCACATCTCGACGATCGCCTTGCCGAGCGCGCCACGCCCGAACAAAGCCGGCTCGGGGTGCAGTTCCTCGAAGTAACGACAGATTGCGACGGATTCGGTGATGACAGTGCCGTCGTCGAGCTCGAGCACCGGTAGACGCTTCAGCGGATTGCGCGAGCTGACCGGCTGCTCTTTGTGCTCCAGCGCGCCCATGTCGACGGGCACCAGCGGAACCTGAAGTCCCTTTTCGGCCAGAAAAATCCGAACCCGGCGTGGATTGGGCGCCCGCCCGCCGTCGAACAGCTTCATCTCTATCCTCCTCGTCCGTCCCGACGAACTATAGGCACAGCTCACCAGAAGCGAAAAATTTCGCGCAAGGCGTCGCCGATCGACGCCAAGGTACCGTGCTTTCTTTCAACCAGCTCGTGGCCGTGGCTCTCGCGCCAGTTCTTCGGCTCGTCGAAAGTTCCGCCCCAGATGCCGGCTTTGCCCGCGCGCGCAGCAGCTTCCTCGGTCTCAAAATCGCCAAAGGCGACCGCCCAGCCGGCCTCGACCTGTGCGCGGTTGAGATCCTTGCCGCCGGCCTTGCAGTCGCCGAGCAGCCTGCCGTAGCGGTCGCGCTGCCAGCCGCTGCAGGAGACGGCTTTGCCGGCGATCAACCGCACCAGGGACTGCCGCGCGAGCTTGCCGCAAGGATAGTCGGCACCGTCCTTGCGACAGATCTGCGAATATTCCGGCGCGTCGATGCCACGCATGCGGATGCGCTCGCCGCCGAGCGTGATGCTATCGCCGTCATTGACAGTGGCCGCGCCCTCCGTCTTGCGCGTCTCCACCCGGTCGAGGCGCGCCGCCAGGAGGATCAGCAGGCCGAGCACGATGAGTGTCAGCCCATAGTCCATCAGTCGGCGCCACAGGCTTCGCGGACGCGGCGCATAGTATCGCTGGCGCGGCCATCGCGACCACGAACGGCTCATATGGCAAACCGTTGGTTAATCATTCGAACGTAGCTTAACGATTTGAAATTGCTGCCCGCGTAAATTGAAGACTTCATGCCCCTGCAACGCTCGACCATGGCAGACAAGTTTATTGTGGACCGCAGGAAACGCCATCGCAACAGCGATGTCGCGCGCGCGGTGCGCAAGACGCGCGACCGTCTTTCGCAGCAAGCCGGAAATCCCGACTTCGACCGCGAGCTGTTGAAGCTCCACGCGCTTTCGATGACCGGCGGCGTGATCGTCATTCCGCTGCTCGTCCTGGCAACGGCCGCGGCAGGCTTGTTCGCGGGCATCGGCAAGGAGATCGGCGTCTGGGCGCTGTTCACATTCATCTGCTATACCATCGTTGCATTCATGGCCAGACGCGTCACTCAAGCGTCCGAGCTCAACCCGCTGGAAACGCATAGGGATTTCCTGATCGGCCATTTTCTGTGCGGGCTTGGCTGGGCCTGGTTCGCATGGCTCGGCTGCGAAGCTTGCCAAATGGATCAGTTCCAGGTCGCCAAGGCGGTGGTGCTGCTGCTCGCCATGTCGGCAACTGCGATCCTGGCCTCGTCCCTGCGCGGTGCGCTGTTGGCGACCTTCGCCCTCCCCGTCGCCATCTATGCTTATGCCAGTGCGAAATTATGGATGCCGGTCGAGGCGATCATGGCAGGCTTGCTGATCGCCTCGTTGCCTTTCTTCGCCTATGTAGCGCGCCAGCTCAACCGTTCCTCGCTGATGCTGCTGTCGTTCCGCTCCGAAAAGGATGCGCTGATTGCCGAACTGGAGACGGCGAAATCGATGTCGGACGAGGCACGGCGGCGGGCGGAAGACGCCAATCTGGCGAAATCGCGTTTCCTGGCCTCGATGAGCCACGAACTGCGCACACCGCTCAACGCCATTCTCGGCTTTTCTGAAGTGATGGCCAACGAGGTGCTCGGCCCGATGAGCAACCCGACCTATCGCGACTATGCCCGTGACGTGCACGACTCCGGACAGCATCTGCTCGACCTGATCAACGAAATCCTCGATTTGTCGCGCATCGAAGCGGGCCGCTACCAGCTCAACGAGGAGCCGATGATGCTGCTCTCAGTCGTCGAGGATTGCTGCCACATGATGGAGCTGAAGGCGCGCAACAAGGACATCCGCATCGTCCAGGATTTCGAAAACGCCTTGCCGCGCTTGTTCGCCGACGAACGCGCGGTGCGGCAGATTGCGCTCAACCTGTTGTCCAATGCCATAAAGTTCACCGCCACCGGCGGCGAAATCCGTGTGCGCGTCGGCTGGACGGCGGGCGGCGGGCAATATCTCTCCGTCAAGGACAATGGGCCGGGCATACCAGAAGACGAGATTCCGATCGTGCTTTCGGCCTTCGGCCAGGGCTCGATCGCCATCAAGAGCGCCGAACAGGGCACCGGGCTTGGCCTGCCGATCGTGCAAGGCTTGCTGGCCATGCATGGCGGCGAATTCCAGCTCCATTCCAGGCTGCGCGAAGGCACCGAGGCGATCGCCATCTTCCCGCTGAGCCGGGTGATGGAGGAACTGCCGGCGCTGCCGACCAAGGCGGTTGCCTCGCGCCGGCGCTGAATGCTTAACCGCGGACCGCCGCTGCCATGCCGGAGCTGGTCAGCGCGGCCGCCTTGACCAGGCCGGCGGCAAGAGCCGCCCCTACCGCCTCGCCTTGACTGACGCCCAGATCGAGCAGCGGGCGAAGGCCGAGGCGCTCGGCGGCCTTGGCGTGACCAGGCTCGGGCGACAGGCTTGCGAGGAGACAATGATCGAGCGCGGCGGGGTTGGCGGCATGTAGGACACCAGCGGCGGCAGTCACCGCAAACCCATCGAGCAGCACCGGGATCTTCTGCATCCGCGCCGCCAGAATGGCGCCGCAGATCGCGGCGAATTCCCGCCCGCCGACCCGGCGCAGCGCTTCCAGCGGGTCCTTGAGGCTCGCGCCGTGAAACGCGACCGCGGCATCGACCACCTCCGCCTTGCGCCTCTGCATCGCCGCGTCTGCCCCTGATCCAGGGCCGATCCAGTCGGCGCCGGTGCCGCCGAACAGTGCCGTGCAAAGGGCCGCGGCGACAGTCGAATTGCCGACGCCGAGGTCGCCAAGGCAAAGCAGGTCGGTGCCGCCGGCAATCGCTTCCATGCCGAAGGCCATGGTAGCGGCACAACCGCGCTCGTCCAGTGCCGCATCCTCGGTAATGTCGGTTGTCGGGATGTGCAGAGCCAGATCGAACACCTTCAAGCCGAGATCGTTGGCGATGCAGATCTGGTTGATTGCTGCACCGCCGGCAGCGCAGAGCTCGACTGCATTTGCCGTGGCGGCGGCCGGGCGCGGCGAAATGCCGTGGCGGGTGACGCCATGATTGCCGGCAAAGATCGCCACCAATGGCCGCGTCACCGCCGGCGGCGCGCGGCCGCTCCACCCGGCAAGCCAGGCGGCGATGTCCTCGATGCGGCCAAGCGAGCCTTTGGGCTTGTCTGCCTTGGCAAACAACTGGCGCACGCGGGCCTTGGCCGCCATATCTCCCGGCGGCAGGCTCACCAGGAGGTCGCGAAAATCGTCGAAAGGCAGCGCGCTGGTCATGTCGATGGCGATCGTCCGTGTGAATTGGTGAGCGGCATAGCCGCCTTGGCCAGCCGGCACAACCTCAGGCCGGCACAACCTCCAGGCCTGGCACAACTTCCAGGCCTGGCACAACTTCGAGGTAGTGACGCGAAAGCACCCATTGGCGGCGTTTCCCGGAGGGCTTGCATTGACTTTGTCGTTGCACCATGTGGAGGCTAGTCAAGGAATTCCTTATGACGGCCATCGAATCCCCGTGCATCCTGGTCTGCTCGATCGATATGAAAACCGGCTTCTGTTTCGGTTGCGGGCGCACGCGCGAGGAAATCGCCGCCTGGATCGACATGACCCCGCAAACCCGCCGCAGCGTCATGGCCGAGCTGCCGGCAAGGCTGGAAACGATCGAGCGACGCCCCCGCCGGGAAACCCGTCGCAGCCGCATGGCACGCGAACGCGACGCCCTCTCGTGAACCGGCCGCAGAGATGAACCGACTGCTGTGGATTCTGATCGTCGCGATCGGGGCAGGTGTACTCCTGCTCATGCTCAACGATTCCGCCGGCAGTACATTCGGCATTGAGAATTACGATTTCAGCCAGCTGATCTGGCTTAGCGCTTTAGCGGCGCTCGTCGGCGCCGGCCTGCTCAGATCGGGCAGACCGTTAGGCACCATGGCCCGCAGCCTCGGCGCCTGGGGTGCCATCGTGCTGGCGCTGATTGCCGGCTATCAGTACCGCTATGAGTTGCAGGATTTCGCCAGCCGCGTCACCGCCGGCCTTGTTCCCGGCAGTCCGCTGGCGCTGGGCGTGGAAGAAGGCCATGCCACCGTCACCCTGGACAAGGCCGGCAGCGGCCATTTCGAAGCGCGCGTCACGATCAACGGCACGCCGATCCTGACGGTTGTCGATACCGGCGCGACCAGCACCGTTCTGACCGCCGAGGACGCGCTGGCGGTCGGGTTCAATTCGGCGGCTCTCCGCTTCACCATACCGATCTCTACCGCCAACGGCATGACACGCGCGGCGGCGGTGCGAACCGACGAACTGTCGATCGGCGGCATCGTGCGCAAGGACATGCCCATCATGATCGCCGCACCCGGCACGCTCGGCCAGAGCCTGCTCGGCATGAATTTCATCGGCTCGCTATCGGGCTTCGACGTACGTGGCGATCGCATGATTTTGCGGGATTGAGTTTTTCCTCAGGCCGCCTCTGCGGTCCGGCCGAAATCGACCTCTGCAAAAGCCGCCTTGAGCACCTGCGGTCCGGCACCCGGCCTTGTCGCATCGGTGGACAGGATCTGCCGATAGCGGCGTGCACCGGGCAGGCCGTGAAACAGCCCGACCATGTGCCGGGTGACATGCCCGAGGCGTCCGCCCTGCTCGATATGGCGTGACGCATAATCCGCCATGGCATCGATCAGTGCGACAAAATCGAACGACTCAGCTGTGCTGCCGTAAAACGCGGCATCGATGCCGGTGAGTATCCCTGGCGTGTGATAGGCGGCGCGGCCGAGCATGGCGCCATCGACATGGTCGAGATGCGTCAGCGCCTCTGCGAGAGATTGAATACCGCCATTGATGCCGATGAATTTGTTTTGTTTTCTGGCTTTCAGCCGATAGACGCGGCCATAGTCGAGCGGCGGGATGTCGCGATTTTCCTTTGGGCTCAGTCCTTCCAGCCAGGCCTTGCGGGCGTGCACCCACAGCGCGTCGGCGCCGGCCGCGAAAACACCATCGGCCAACGCATCGAGTGCCGGTTCCGGATCCTGCTCATCGACGCCGATGCGGCACTTGACGGTGACCGGTATTTTCACCGCCGCCTTCATTGCGGCGACGCAATCCGCGACGAGCACGGGCGTCTTCATCAGGCACGCGCCGAAGGTGCCCGACTGGACGCGGTCGGACGGGCAGCCGACATTGAGGTTGATTTCATCATAGCCGAAGGCTTCGCCGATGCGCGCCGCCTCGGCCAGCTTTCCCGGATCGGCGCCGCCGAGTTGCAGCGCCAACGGATGTTCGTTGTCGTCGAAGCCAAGCAGCCGCTCGCGTGCGCCGTGGATGACCGCATCGGCCACCACCATCTCGGTATAGAGCAGCGCCTCGCGCGTCAGCTGGCGATGGAAGAACCGGCAGTGCCGGTCCGTCCAATCCATCATCGGCGCCACGGCAACTTTGTGGCGTAACATGTTCATTTTACTACTTTTCTGTCTCAGTCCGTTCGAAAGATGCACACCTAACTGACCCGATATACGATTTTGCCGCCGCAACTGAAAGCACATTGGCATGTCACACATGTCACTGTACGCACCAGTTAGATGCCTAGCCGTGGGACGATGGACCGCCGCCGGCATACCAGTCAGCCAAGGCGAAGTGTGTTGCGGGCGATCTGCCACGCGGATTCGACATGCCGCCGCGCCGCCTCCTCCGCCTCGTCCGGCCTGCGCGACCGGATTGCATCCATGATTTCGGTCATTTCGGCGATCGCCGGCTCGCGGCGGTTCTCCGACGCGATCGTCATTGAGCGGAGCTGGTTGATGCGGACATTCAGCCCCGTCACGATTTCCCAGGCAATGCGCTTGTCCGCCGCCTCGAACAGCGTTTCGTAGAACTTGGTCGTTGCCCGCATCACCTCGACAGGCGCACCGGACGCCCACGCCTCAAGCAGGTTCGTCAAGGCGGCATCGAGCAAAGCGATCTGCGCGTCCGTGGCCGTTAGGGCGCAAGCCCGCGCCGCGATGCCCTCGAGCAGCGCCCGCAATTCATAGATTTCGTCGGTGCGGCCGAGATCCGGCTTGGCCACGGCGGGTCCGTGGCCCGGTATCATCTGCACCAGGCCTTCCGCCTCCAGCTGCCGTAGCACCTCGCGCACGACGGAACGGCTTACCCCGAGCTGATCGCATAGCGGCCGCTCGACCAGCCTTTCGCCAGGCTGGAAATGGAAGCCCATGATCGCCTCACGCATGCGCTCCAGCGCCAGCGTCCTCAGCGTCTTGGCAGAGCGGTCGATCCGCAGCGTATCGCCTGACATTTTCTCTCCCTACCCCGATCCGGCCACAAAACAGATTCCATAGCCGATTGACAAGGCTTCTGGTGCTCCATAGTATGGTATACCATAAGATGATGTAAAGATTTCGGCGTTGCACAGCGCCGCGGCGACCGAGGACTTTCATGAAACCAGCCATTCGAAAGATCGTCACCTACATCGAGAACACGCTAATCGAGGGCGGCAAGGAAGCCCCAAAACCGCTGCGTCTGATCGGTGTCGCCGCTGTGCTGACAAATCCTTGGGCCGGCCGCGGTTTCACCGACGACCTGTCGCCGGAGATCCGCGCCATTGCTCCCGTCCTCGGTGAACTGCTGACCCGCGAGATTATCGCCGTTGCCGGTTCCGGCGAGGCGATAGAGGGCTACGGCAAGGCCGCGGTCTGCGGCACGGAGGGCGAGATCGAGCATGCATCGGCGCTGATCCATACGCTGCATTTCGGCAACCATTACCGTCGCGCGGTCGGCGCCAAGACCTATCTCGCCTTCACCAATCTGCGCGGAGGGCCGAACACCCCGATCATGATCCCGCTGATGGACAAGAACGACGAAGGCCGCCGCTCCCACTATCTGACCGTACATTTCCAGATCGGCGACGCGCCCGCGCCCGACGAGCTGGTGGTGGCGCTTGGCGCTTCGATTGGCGGCCGCCCGCACCATCGTATCGGCGACCGCTATCAGGACCTCAAGGAGGTCGGAGACCTGCATGGCTGACGTCGCTGCCACCGCATGGGTCCGGGACACGGCTCCGGACGGCACCGGCTTCATCCGCGCCGGCTCCGGCGCGCCGGTTCTGCTCATCCACGGTGTCGGCATGAACGCCGCAATCTGGCACGATCAGATCGTGGCGATGAAACACCATCATAACCTGATCGCCATCGACATGCTCGGCCACGGCGTTTCACCGCTGCCGCCGGAAGAAGCCAGCCTGTCGGATTTCGCCGATCAGGCGGTTCGCCTTCTCGACCATCTCGGCGTGGCGTCGGTGTCGATCGTTGGCCATTCGATGGGCGCGCTGGTCGCTCTGGAGATCGCCCTTCGCACCCCATCGCGCGTTCGCTCCATCGTCTGTCTCAATGCGGTATTCCGCCGCCCCGCGGCCTTGGCGCAGGCCGTACGCGAGCGTGCGGCCGCGCTCGGCACCCATGGCAACCCTTCCGCCATTGCGGCTACGCTTGCCCGCTGGTTCGGCGACCCGCTGCCGGCGAATCTTATCGGGGCGGCCTCTACCGCGCGCGCCGCCCTTGAAAGGGTCGACCCCGAAGGCTACGCGCGCACCTATCGCCTCTTTGCCCATGCCGACGCCGAGCATGCCGATGCCCTCCCCGGTCTTGCCGCGGCGGCTCTGTTCATGACCGGGTCGCAGGACAGCAATTCGACTCCGGCCATGTCGGCGGCGATGGCGAGGCTTGCGCCGCACGGCCAATGCCTCGTGCTCAATGGAGAAAGGCATATGATGGCAATGGCTTCACCTGAAAAAGTGACCAAACACATCATGGAATTTCTCGACACGGCAGGAGACGCTGGCGTGAAGCCGGAGACGGATGCAGTCTTTGACAGCGGCGAATTCCGGCGCGCGCTCGGCTCGTTCCTGACCGGTGTCACCATCGTCACAACGATCGGAGCGGAAGGCGAACCGCGCGGCTTCACCGCCAACTCCTTCACCTCGGTCTCGCTCGAGCCGCCGCTGGTGCTTGTCTGCATCGCCAAGAGGGCCCTGGGGCACAGTGCTTTTTCGACATCGAGAGGTTTCGCCATCAACATCCTGTCGGAGGACCAGAAGGCCCATTCCGGCATCTTCGCTTCCAAAGCAGCGGACAAGTTCGCGGCCGTGGCCTGGCAGCCGGGCCGGACCGGCAATCCGCTGATCGACGGCTCCGTTGCGGTGTTCGATTGCGGCATGGAGCAGCTGGTCGATGCTGGCGATCACTCGATCCTCATCGGCCGCGTCCACGACTTCAGCCACAACGGAGCCCAGCCCCTCGGTTATTGCAGAGGCACCTACGTCACGCCCGGCCTCAGCCAGGAGGCGCTGGCGGCGGCGCCCCCCAATACGGAGGTCGGCGCCATTCTCGAGAACGAGGGCCGTGTGCTGTTCTTCGCAACGGCCGACGGGTTTCATGAATTGCCTGCGGGGCGCGGACTGGGCACGCCCAACGATGCGCGCAGCC
Organism: Mesorhizobium sp. M1182; assembly: GCF_040318335.1. Classification (NCBI taxonomy): domain Bacteria; kingdom Pseudomonadati; phylum Pseudomonadota; class Alphaproteobacteria; order Hyphomicrobiales; family Phyllobacteriaceae; genus Mesorhizobium; species Mesorhizobium sp. M1182. The sequence continues at coordinate 64,328 of NZ_JAMYMD010000008.1, read as the reverse complement.
TCAAGGGGCGCCTTGCCGCCAGGGCCATAGACGCCCAGCTCGGCTTCCTTTTCGCGGTGTGGGACGATGCCGCCGAACCCTGGCGCACGCATGTTTATTATCGCGGAACGGCCGAGGGGTCCTATTCCGACGATCGCCAGATGCGGCTTGTCGACATCGAGCAGATCGCCGATCTGGAGATCGCCGATCCCGCGGTGCGTTCGATGCTTGCCCGCTATGCGCGCGAACGCACGGAAGATGCATTCGGCGTCTATGTCGGCAACGAGGTCGAAGGCGAAGTCCGGCCGCTCGCCAAGTCCTCGCCTTCTCAAATTTCTCTTTCCGGCCGCGGGTGAAGCCGATGAAATTTTCGCTTTTCGTCCACATGGAGCGATCGGATCCGGCCAAGCCGCATTCCGAGCTTGTCGGCGAGCTGGAGGACCTGGTTGTCCAGGCCGAAGAGGCAGGGTTCGAGACTGCCTGGATCGGCGAGCATCACGGGATGGAATTCACCATCTCGCCGAACCCGTTCATCAACATCGCCTGGCTCGCCGCCAAAACCAGGCGCATCCGGCTCGGAACAGGAACCATCGTCGCGCCGTTCTGGCACCCGATCAAGCTTGCCGGCGAAGCAGCGATGGCCGACGTCGTCACCGGCGGCCGTCTCGACATCGGCATTGCGCGCGGCGCCTACGCTTACGAATACCAGCGACTTTTCCCAGGCCTTGAGGCCTGGGTCGCCGGGCAGCGTATGCGCGAGATGGTGCCGGCGATCCGGGGCCTTTGGGATGGTGATTTCGAAGTCGCCGGCGAGTTCTGGTCGTTTCCTTCAACCACCTCGTCGCCCAAGCCGCTGCAAAAGCCTTATCCGCCGATCTGGGTGGCCGCACGCGATCCGAACTCGCACGACTTTGCGGTTTCCAGCAAATGCAACGTCCAGGTGACGCCGCTTGCCTCCGGCGATGGCGAAGTGGCCAGCCTGATGGAGCGTTTCAACGCGGCGTGCAATGCCCACCCCGACGTACCAAGGCCGGAGATTATGCTGCTGATGCATACTTTCGTCGCCGAGGATGCAGCGGAGGCTGACCGGCTCGCGCAGGATCTGTCGCAGTTCTACTGCCAGTTCGGCGCCTGGTTCCAGAACAAGAAGCCGGTGCACCAGGGCATAATGGAAGCGCTGACCGAAGACGAGATCGCGGCCATGCCGCAATATGCGCCTGACAAGATCAGGCAGAACCTGGTCATTGGCGAAGCCGACGAGGTGATCGCCAGGCTGAAGGCCTACGAAGCGCTCGGCTACGATCAGTATTCGATCTGGATCGACAGCGGCCTTTCCCATCGGCGCAAGAAGAAATCGCTGCAGCTCTTCATCGACAGGGTGATGCCGGCCTTTTCCGAACCGAAAGCCGGAACGCGATGAGCACCACTCAATTCAGGAACTATATTGACGGCAGCTTCGTCGAAGTGGCGGCGACCTTCGACAGCGTCGATCCCTCGACGGGCGCGCCATGGGCGAAGATGCCCGCTGCATCGTCTGATGACGTCGACCGCGCCGTCGAAGCTGCTCACCGGGCGCTTGGCTCCGGCACGTGGCCGGCAATGACGGCAACGGCACGCGGCAAGCTTCTGGTGCGGCTCGGCGATCTGGTGGTCGCCAATGCCGACCGGCTGGCGGAACTCGAGACGCGCGATACCGGCAAGATCATCCGCGAGACCCGCGCCCAGATCGCCTATGTCGGCGACTATTACCGCTATTATGGCGGGCTGGCCGACAAGCACGAGGGCTCGTTTGTTCCCATCGACAAGGCCGACATGGAAGTGACCATCCGGCCGGAGCCAATCGGCGTCGTAGCCGCCATTGTGCCGTGGAACTCGCAGCTCTTCCTGTCCGCCGTCAAGCTCGGGCCGGCGCTGGCGGCCGGCTGCACCATCGTTCTGAAAGCATCGGAAGACGGCCCTGCCCCGTTGCTGGCCTTCGCTGAACTCGTCCATGAGGCGGGATTTCCCGCCGGGACCGTGAACATCCTGACCGGCTTCGGCCACGATTGCGGTCACCGGCTGACCAGTCATCCGCTCGTCGCCCGCGTCGCCTTCACCGGCGGTCCCTCGACCGCTCGGCAGATCGTCAGGAATACGGCGGAAAACCTCGCCTTCACGACGCTCGAGCTCGGCGGCAAAAGCCCGGTCGTGGTGTTTGCCGATGCCGATCTGGACAGCGCCGCCAACGCGGTCGTTGCCGGCATCTTCGCTGCCACCGGCCAGAGCTGCGTCGCCGGCTCGCGGCTGCTGGTCCAGCGCTCCGTGAAGGACGAATTCCTCGACCGGCTCAAGCGCAAGGCCGAGGCGATCAGGATTGGCGATCCGCAGGATCCGGCGATCGAAATGGGACCGCTCGCCACCTCGCGCCAGCGCGAATGGATAGAGAAGATCATTGCTGAAAGCCTGGCCGCGGGCGGGCAACTGGTCACCGGCGGCATCCGCCCCGCGGGCATGGCGGACGGCTTCTATTACGCGCCGACGATTATCGACGCGCCTGATCAGACGCTTGCCTGCGTGCGCGAAGAGCTCTTCGGCCCGGTGCTCTGTGTGCTAGCCTTCGACAGCGAAGCTGAAGCGCTTTCGCTCGCCAACGACACGAAGTTCGGCCTGGCGTCCGGCGTGTTCACCACCAATCTGGCAAAAGCCCACCGCATGGCGCGCGGCATCCATGCCGGCGTTGTCTGGATCAACACCTATCGGGCGGTCTCGCCGCTGGTTCCGTTTGGCGGCTACGGCCAATCCGGGCTCGGCCGCGAGGGCGGCCTCGATGCGATCCGCGACTACACGCGTTCGAAATCGGTGTGGATACGCACCTCCGACGACCCAATTCCCGATCCTTTTGTCATGCGGTAGCCGCCGCTGGCCGGAGATGCGCGATCAAGGCGAAAACGACCGATCGCCAACAGACACCAACGAAAACAACAGAGGAGAACGACATGAAACTGATCATCACCGGCTTCCTTGCCGGATTTATTGCAACGACAGTTCTGGCAACGACGGCCGCAAAGGCCGAGGACATGGTCTTCACCAGCTGGGGCGGGACGACCCAGGAAGCGCAGACCAAATCCTGGGCCGAGCCGTTCACCGCTGCATCCGGCATCAAGGTCATGCAGGACGGCCCGACGGACTACGGCAAGCTGAAGGCGATGGTCGACAGCGGCAGTGTCAACTGGGACGTCGTCGACGTCGAGATGGATTTCGCCATCAAGGCGGCCAAGGACGGTCTGCTCGAGCCGATCGACTTCAAGACCGTGCCGAAGGCCGACCTCGATCCGCGCTTCACCACCGATCACGCCGTCGGCAGTTTCTACTATTCCTTCGTGCTCGCCTGGAACAAGGGCGCCGTTTCGGGTGAACCGGCCGGCTGGGCCGACATGTTCGACCTGACGAAGTTCCCGGGCAAGCGGACCTTCTACAAATGGTCGGCGCCCGGTGTCATCGAGATCGCGCTGCTGGCCGATGGTGTTCCGGCGGACAAGCTCTATCCGCTGGATCTCGATCGCGCCTTCAAGAAACTCGACACCATCAAGTCGGACATCGTCTGGTGGGGCGGCGGGGCGGAGTCGCAGCAATTGATCGCATCCGGCGAAGCAACATTCGGCCAGCTGTGGAACGGCCGCGTCTTCGCACTGGACAACGATGGCGCCGATGTCGGCGTCTCCTGGAACCAGAACCTGACCGCAGCCGACGTTCTGGTGGTACCGAAGGGTGCCAAGAACAAGGATACGGCGATGAAATTCCTCGCCGCGGCGAGCAGCCCCGCCGGTCAGGCCAAATTTGCCGAAGCCAGCGGTTATGCGCCGATCAACACCAAGGCCAAGGCAGAGATGCCGACCGATGCCGTGAAATCGCTGCCGGACGCTCATGTCGACGGACAGATCAATCTCGACATGAACTACTGGGCCGCCAATCGCGACACCATCGCCGCGCGCTGGTATGCCTGGCAGGCGAAATAAGCCCGCTCTTGAACCGCAATGGACGAGACGGTTCGCGCCGTCTCGTCCCGTAGCCGGGTCGCTGTCATGTCGGTCGAAACACGCCGGAACTTTGGAACGGTGCGGGTGCCGGCAGGTCTCAATGGCCTGCTGCCGGCCCTGATTCTGATTATGCTGTTCTTCATCGTCCCCGTGCTGGCGCTGCTTTTGCGCAGTGTCACGGAGCCCGAGCCAGGCTTGCAGAACTATGCTGCCCTGCTTGGTGACGGCACCTATGCGCGGGTGTTCTTCAACACATTCTTGGTCGCGGCGTTGGTCACCATCGTCACGGTCCTTGTCGCCTTTCCGGTCGCCTGGATGCTGGCGATCATGCCTTCGGGACTGGCCTCGATCATCTTCGGCATCATCATTCTGTCGATGTGGACGAACCTGCTCACCCGCACCTATGCCTGGATGGTGCTCCTGCAGCGTACCGGCGTGATCAACCGGACGCTGATGACCATCGGCGTCATCGACCAGCCGCTGCCGCTCATCAACAATCTCACCGGCGTCACTATCGGCATGGTCTATATCATGCTGCCCTTCATGATTCTGCCGCTGGTCGGCACGTTACGGGCGATCGATCCGATGACGCTGCGTGCGGCGTCGCTGTGCGGCGCAAGCCCTTTCCAGGCGTTCCGCCGCATCCTCGTGCCGCTGTCGCTGCCCGGTGTCGCGGCCGGCGGCCTGATGGTCTTCGTCATGTCGCTCGGCTACTTCGTAACGCCGGCACTGCTCGGCGGCACGTCGAACATGATGCTTGCCGAAATGATCGCGCAGATGGTCCAGTCGCTGCTCAACTGGGGGCTCGGCAGCGCCGCTGCCTTCATCCTGCTTGTCGTCACCATGGTTCTCTACGCACTGCAGCTGCGCCTTGTCGGTGCCAGGCGCACGAGCGGAGGCATCTGAGATGCTGCTCGACTATGACCGCATGGGTTGGCTGCGGGTTGCCCTGCTCGGCTTCACCGCGCTGGTCGCTGGCTTTCTTCTGTTGCCGGTGGTCTTCATTGTCCTGCTCTCCTTCGGCTCGTCGCGCTGGCTGGCTTTTCCGCCGCCCAGCTGGACGCTCAAATGGTACCAGGAGCTTTTTGCCGATCCGGCCTGGCTCGACGCCGCGCTGACCAGCGCTCGGATCGCCACCATGACGGCGATCCTGGCAATAGCGATCGGCCTGCTCGCCTCCTTTGCCCTGGTTCGCGGAAGGTTTGCCGGACGTGAGATCCTGCGCGGCCTGCTGCTGACGCCGATGGTGCTGCCCGTCGTTGTCTTCGCCATCGCCATCTACGCCTTCTTCCTTCGCCTTGGCCTCGGCGGCACCACCATCGGCTTCGTCATCGCCCACACCGTGCTGGCGCTGCCCTTCGCCATCATTCCGATCGCCACCGCGCTCGAAGGGTTCGACAAGTCGATCGAGGACGCGGCAATCGTCTGCGGGGCAAGCCCGCTCGAGGCCAGGCTCAGGATCACCTTGCCGTCGATCCGGATCGGCATCTTCTCCGCCGCGATCTTTTCCTTCCTCGCCTCGTGGGACGAAGTCGTGGTGGCGATCTTCATGGCCAGCCCCAGCTTGCAAACCTTGCCCGTCAAGATCTGGGGCAGTCTGCGGTCGGACCTCAGTCCGGTGATCGCCGCTGCCTCCAGCCTGCTGGTCGGGCTGACGCTTGCCCTGATGGTGATGACAGCGCTGCTGCAGCGAAAGTTCCGGACATGACCCACCCTTTCCTCTCCATCCGCAATCTGCGCAAGGCGTTCGGGGCGATCGTCGCCGTGCACGACGTCACGCTGGACATTCCCAGGGGCGAGTTCCTGACCTTCCTCGGGCCCTCCGGTTCGGGAAAATCGACGACGCTCTACGCGATCGCCGGCTTTCAGGACCCGACTTCCGGCGATGTCTTGCTGGAAGGAAAGTCGCTGCTTGCAGTGCCTTCGCACAAGCGCAACATCGGCATGGTCTTCCAGCGCTACACGCTGTTTCCGCATCTGACGGTGGCCGAAAACGTCGCTTTTCCGCTGCGGGTTCGCCGCCGGCCGGACGCCGAGGTGAAGAAAAAGGTCGCCGACATGCTGGCCCTGGTGCGGCTCGAAAGCTTTGCCGGACGCTTACCCGGTGCGCTGTCGGGCGGCCAGCAACAGCGCGTCGCGCTGGCCCGGGCGCTGGCCTACGATCCTCCGATCCTTTTGATGGACGAGCCATTGTCGGCGCTCGACAAGAAGCTGCGCGAGGAAATCCAGGGCGAAATCCGCCGCATCCATCGCCAGACCGGCGTCACCATTCTCTACGTCACCCACGATCAGGAAGAGGCGCTGCATCTGTCGGACCGAATCGCCCTGTTCAAGGATGGCCGCATCGAGCAGACCGGCACCGGCGAGGATCTCTATCTCAGGCCGGCGACCGATTTCGTCGCCGGCTTCATCGGCAATTCGAATTTCCTCGCCGCCGAACATCTCGGCACCACCAACGGCACGACAACGATCCGCATGACAGACGGTTCGGTCATATCCGGAGTCAGGGCCAACGGCACGTTCGGCAAAGGCCAGAAGACCAGGCTGATGATCCGGCCCGAAGCCTTTAGCATGGAGCGGAGCCCGGCGAGCGCGGAACTGAATGTCGAGATCGTCGACATCGCATTTTACGGCGAGCGCCGGCGGATCGTCGCGCGCATCGCCGCTGGACAGGAGGTTGACATCAGGCCGACCTCCGCCGCCATGCAATCGCAGGATGTGTGGCCCTGCAGCCGGCAGGTCTTTTTCGATCCCGCTGCTGCATTCCTGTTTCCGGCCTGACTAAGCCGCGGTGGATCGCCGCCCTTCAACGCTTCGCAGCGATGGAAGCGTGCTTGGGACAAGCTGTGGTTAGGTCCATCATCAGCTTCGGTCAGCAAGCGCGCAACGTGATCGACGCTGCAGTCGGCTGATTGGATGGCGGGCGCAACTCCTGTACCCATTGACAGTCGTCATGCTCGGTTGGAAGATGAAGAAGGTCCGCGGCGATAGCCATACGGGAAGGCAATGGTCCAACCGCCAGATACCGGACACCATCCTGGCAGCGTCGTCGCGGTCATCGTCATTTGTTTGATCATCGTTGCTTTGTTCTTCATAGGCTTCAGATACTCAAGGCCAGGCCAGGGTACCCTCGTTATTCCTGGCGGTACGCTGCAGCAACCGTGAATCCGACCCCTTGGCGCTGACGCGGAGCCGTTCTCAGGCCAAAGTGCCCCGGCGGGACTGGTGGACGCCGCAGAATGGGCCGGCGGTTCGCAGCCGGTCTTTTGCTTCCCGCCGCGGCATTCCTTTCCCACCTAAACAACCGAGCCTGACCGGTGTGAGGTCGACCATACTAGGAGACGACGAGCGCTCAGCCACCAGGCACTAGACGGCCCTGATCAGCCGGAGCAGAGAAAGCGCTTCGAAAAAGGTCCCCTTGCGAAAGGCAAGATAGGTCGGCTCTTCGACACCATGGAACCGGCGCTTGAAGGCCGCCTGCCCCTGCAGATTGAAGCGGGTGCGATTGACCCAGGGGGAGTCATAGGCACGCTGGAAGGCGTGCCGCCAGAAATCGCTTTCGGCAAACCCGCTAGGTCCGATTTCGACAAGCGGCGACAGGCCTAGGGTGACGACGGAAACACCTTCATCGCGAAAGCGGTCGACCGCGAATTTGGTCAGGCCGATCTCGGCATGCGCCGAGGCATCGATGTGCTTGCGCTTGAACGAGGTGGTGTAGCCGATGACCTTGCCGTCGCTGAACAGCGGATCGAAATCCAGCAAGGCCACGAGTTCCCCATCCGGACCGTGCAGGACGAAACGGCGCATATCGACGCCAAGGTGATCGGCAAAGGGCCTGTTGAGAAATCTCATCTCCCAGCGCTTGACAATGCGGTCGGCCCGCCAATTCTGGGAGAGCCTGGCAATCTCGTCGAGGAAGACAGTCCCGTTGTCCTCTGCGAAGGAAAAACCCTTCTTCAAGAGCCAGCGTTCGGAATAGCGCACTGTCTCATTGCGCTTTCCGGAAAAGTCGTGTCCGGGCAGGACAAGCCTAGTATCGACGCCGAGGCGGTTGACCTGATAGCCAAGCCCGGCAAGCACGCGCGCCGTCTGGTCGCCGATCTGCACAAACCACGGGCTGCCGGCAACCTCGATGAAACGTCTGATATAGTCGCGCCGATCGGCCGGGGCAGCCACTGGATCACCGAGCGCGAAATGATGTCGCGTTTTGCTGCCGTAAGCGATGTAGCCCTGGGCATCGCCGAAGTAGTGAAGCCCCCTCTGCACGGCGGTCGAATAGGCAAGGGAAAAATCACCATGGCGACGGACCAGCGCCAGGCGCTCGACATGGTTCAGCTGCAGCCGCGGTATTTTAGGCCCGCGGTTCTCCAGGAAACGATCGAGGCGTCTTCGCAGTGACGGCATGGTCGACTTTCGCGTGCCGGCTAGGCCGATGAAAGAGCTGACGGACTCCAAACCGATCATATTGGCGCGAGCTGAACCTTATCTCAGCGCGGCATGGTTACCCGGCCGGAGCCGCCAGATTCGTAGGTGCAATCTGCCCGGTCCCGCCCCCCGGCGGCAACACGTTGTCGACGCCCCGCGTCTAACGGCTGGTTGCTGCGCCCTTGGCGACATGAAAATCAATGCCACTTTCGGAAGCGCCCAGGTCACCTGCCAAACACGATGTTCTTATCGAACGGCGCTCTGAGAAGATTCCGCTTGATCGGAAGCCAGGAACTCGTCGCGTTCTGCTATCCACAAATCGGCGTAGTCGACATTCTGCCATTCGGCAAACCACGGGCCGCCGCTGGTATAGTGGACCGCCTTAGGTGTGCCGACCGCAGGCTTTTCATTCCAACCTTCGAGCCAATTCCACTCTACCGGCAATGAGCCCAAATCTTTGTCGGCAACCCACTGCATTCGGTGAAGATAGGCGCCACTTTCCTGATTCACGACCTCTGGCGTGAGCGATCTGACCGAAGGATGCGCGCAATTGAACAGCATCAGCGACGACCAGTTTTTCCGAGGATAGGACGTCTGGACCACACCATCCATCTTGGTTGTGGCCTTCGGCGTATAGTCATGCTGGACGCAATAGACCGCCTTGTCCGAGTCCGTATATTTCAGCAGGCCTGCGACGTCACCAAGCCACAGGAAATCGCAATCGCAAAACAGGGCCCAACCCGTGTAGTCGGCGAGAAAGGGCGTGAGGAAGCGCGTGTAGGTGAACTCCGTTGAGGCGAGCGGATCTTTTTCCCGCCAATATAGCCCGCGGGCACGCATCTCGTCCTGTTTGATCGGAATGACGGAGACAGGCGCCGACGCATGTTTGAGCAGCGAGTGTCGCGCGACGTCGTACGCGATCGGCTCACGGCTGTCCCATCCGATAAATACCCTAAACGCATCAGTCATATTCACTACCCTGGCTTTCGATTTTTACGGTCGTACACTAACTAGTTGGCGATGGCTCGGCAACAATTGCGGTCAACCAAGCCGGTTTCTCACAGATTTGTCCTGGCCTCAGCGTTGCTTTGTTGGGTGGACCGGGCCTCGCATTCCCAATGCGACACGGGCCCATTTCTGATAGGTGTAGCTGGCCGAATACGCGGCCACCATCGCACCAATGGAACCGTCCAGAAATCCCAGCCGGAAAATATAGCTGCGCACATAGGCCCAGACCGAGCGCAAAACCGCCTTGCCTATCGAGCTTTTTTTGCCCTCGGCAAGCAGTTGCGCGGCGGACGCTTCTGCGTACCGGCCGATCTTGTCGTGGGCATCTGCCAAGTCGGTAATGGAATCGTGCTCGATCGGCTGGGACAATCGGCTGACCTTCCCGTTCACCAATACCTTCTCGTGCACGGTGTCGTCGCTGAACCGCCCGGAGCGGCGACGGAAGAGCCTGAGCACCAGATCGGGCGACCAGCCGCTATGGCGGACAATGTGCCCGCAAAAGCGCGATCTTCTCGGTATTTCGAAGCCGTCATTGGCTTTTGGGTCGGCGATTGCGGCCCTTATTTCCGCGCCGAGCGGCGCCTCCACCCACTCATCGGCATCCAGCGAGAGGATCCAATCCCCCGTTGCCGCGGCCAGCGCACGGTTTTTTTGCGCGCCGAAACCGGGCCAATCAACGGTCATCAGGACCTTGGCCCCCAGAGCACCGGCAATCTCCCTGGTCCTGTCGCTGCTGTTGTTGTCGAGAACGACGATCTCATCGGCAAAATGGACCGACCGAAGGCATTGCGCGATGGACGCCTCCTCGTTGCGGGTGATGATAATGACCGAGAGCGCCGGCACGGTCAGAATGCTCCGGCATCAAGGCTGCCACCGTCATTCGAATGCATCTGCAGCATCGGTTTCCGGCCCGTTAGCAAACTGAGGGTACTAACCTAATTCAACAAAGTCGAAAATCATTTCAGATCAAGGCTTTCATAAATCGCCATCATTCGCTTGATCATGACATTGAAATCATAGTGTTCGGCCGCCGCTCTCACCCGGGCTGCGGTGTCAGGTCGTGACGACAACCGCAGCGCGTGCGCGAGCGCTGCAGCGAGGTCGCTTTCGCTGGCCGCATCGCAAACGAGCGTCGGCTCGAACCGCTCGACAAGCTCGCGCGCTCCACAGCCGGTGCTTACCACGGCGGGCAAGCCGCTGGCCATCGCTTCAATGACCACTGTGCCGAAAGGATCATAGATGGAAGGCAGCACGGCAATATCGGCCGCGCCGTACCACGGCAGCATGTCTTTCTGCGGCCCCAGCATCTTGAGCCGTGTGCCGAGACCGAGCCTGTCACCGGCCTGCCTGAAGGCGTTGGCGCGCGAATCATGGCCGATGACCCACAATTCAGGCTCGCCATCGAGCCTGGCGGCCGCCTTCATCAGTGCAAGCAGTCCTTTTCGCGCAAAGCCCGAGCCGACAAACAGGACGACCGGCCTGTTTTCGTCGACGTCGAGCCGCGCGCGGATTGTCGCCCGATGCTGTTGGCGCAGCTGCAGGTTGAAGCGGTCGAGATCCACCCCGTTGGGAATATGGTGCACATTTTCCGCCGGATAATCGTAGTGACGGACAATGTCCTCGGCGACCATCTTCGAAATCGCTATGACAGCTTTGAGCCGTGGGCTGGCATAGGTTGCGCGCTCGAGGCGCAGCGTCTGGCGGTGAAAGGGGCTCAGCGCCATTGCCGCCCTGCCAAGCCGCGTCTCGAAACGCCGCCGCTCGGCAAGATAGGCGGCATGAACGCCCTCCCCGGCCCGGAAGACATCGCAGCACGGGAGGCGATCGTTGCTCTGCACCAGCGCCGGCGGCATCTCGGCGATCTTGCGGCAGGCGGCTTGAGCAAAGGACGTCGCCCGCAGCGAACGCGGAAACCGCCGACCGGCACAATGGATGAACTCGATGCCTTCATAACGCGGCCAGTCGCCGGACAGCACGGCCACCCGCCGCTGACGCGCGGCGAATGCGGCCATGATGTTTTCCAACATGATCTCGCCGCCACCGAAGGGCGCATAACGCTGGCGCACGAACAGGATCGGCCTGTCGAATTGAATTTCGGTGCCACGAATGCCGGCGTACATAGGGTCTGGGCTCCGGCCTTGTTGCCATCTGACGATGTCTATAGAGGCCAGCTCGCATCGGCAACACTTGGAAAGCTCCCCCGCCGGAACTCAGAACAGGCCTGTGTCGATTGTCCGCAACTGCTTGCGATTTGCCTAACGGTGCTGCATGTAGAAATTAACTGCAAACAGCGGATCAGCGCCAGCTCCAGCCGGTGACCGCCATGAGGGGAATCGATGGCTTGAGCAAAGCAACCTGGCCCGCCATTGTCCGCCGGACGATTACCGACACCGCCATATATCGGCTGAGACACACCTTCGGAAGACGGGCAGAAGTGTCATCGCTGCGGCCGATAACGCCCCTTAAAGCGAATGACCTGCCTTTGATCCTCGTCATCCGCAACGAGGCGGACAGGCTACCCCCGTTCCTGAAGCACTATCGCGAACTCGGCGTCACCAGATTCGCCGTCCTCGATGATCGCTCGACCGACGGCACAGCTGAGCTTCTGGCCGAGCAGCCAGATGTCGATCTATTCAGCTCGCCGATCACCTATTCGCAGTCGGACCTGGGAAACCTTTGGCGACAGCGGATTGTGCAGATCTATGGTCAGCCTCGCTGGTATCTGACCGTGGATGCGGACGAATATCTTGTCTATGACGGCATGGATCAGCATCCGCTCGGTGCGATGGCCGACTGGCTGAAGCGGCGCGGAATGACACGCCTGCTGGCGCCGATGATCGACATGTATCCGAGCGGAAGCATCTGGGACGTACCCTTCGATCCCATCGTGCCGCCATGGCAAGTTGCAGACCATTTCGACGGCAGCGGCTATGAGGTGACGAGGAGCCCCCGGCATCTCAAGATCACAGGCGGCCCGAGAACCCGGCTTTTCGCCAGGCAGCACAAGTTGACCAAGTTTCCTCTGATATATGTTGATCGCCAGACGATTTTTACGTCGATTCACTCACCGCTGCCCTACTGGCGAAACTATATAAAGGGATTGGCTGGCCTGCTTCATTTCAAGTTCTTCGCCGATTTCAACGACAAGGCGCAGGTCGCGGTGGCGGAAGGTCAGTATTGGAACGGCGCTTCCAAATATCGCCAATATCATGAGGTATCGAGCGGTAAAGCCGCTCTCAGCGCGATGAGCGAACAGTCAATGCTGTACGAAGGCGCTCACAGCCTGTTCAAAACGGGTTTGATCGACAAAATTGATTGGTAGACGGCATTTCAAGCAGATGCCGAGCCGACATCATGCATAACCGAATGCTTTCATAAGCTGGGCACCTCGTCCTTGTACCAGGTCCTGTAGCTCGGCGTTTCCAAGTTCGGAGCGCCATCTTCCGCTCCCGTCATAGATCGGCTGATTGACCTGTTGGTTCCGGAGCACCGCATGTGGCGTCTCGCCGCTGGCGTCGGTCGGCTTGAACCACTGCTGCGGGTTCTTGTGATAGTCGAGGAGATCCGGCCTGAAAGTTACATCGAGAAAGCTGCATATCTGCTCGACGACTTTGGCCGGATTCTCGACTAGGTCCTCATAGCGATAGATCAGCACATCCGGCTTTCCCCGTTCCGCAAGAACCAGCGCATTGTCGTTGATCCAGCGGTCGAGAGCCTCCGTTGGGTCGCCAAGTCGTTTGATCAGGGACGCTACGACGTCGCGCCCATCTCGCACCGGCATGACGAAACGCGCACCGGGGACGAGCCGGCGAATGCGGGCGACACGGCGGATATGCCGCGGTGTCTTTTCAAGCAGCACGTTCTTTCCAGCATCGAGCGCCGCCCGCTTCAGTTTCCAGAAGCGGAACATGGCCAGTGGCGTCCACTTGAAGAAAATGTTGGTTTCCTGGAGCGGCAGGTAGACGTCGGGATGCGACGCAAGGATCGTCGCAATCAACGTCGTCCCGCTATGGCCGCAGCCGCAAATGAATCCGGTCCGCATCACCATGTCGGCAATGCTCCCTAACCCAAGGCGACCCGGGCGCGGTTATCGACGCGAGCGTAGCACAAGCCGTTCGTGCTAAAAACCTTGTCCAGCTTCTCCCAATATTCGAACTTAGCCAACTGCTCGTCACAATAGGCCACATCGTCCTCGGAAAGATATTCGCCGTAACCGCCTATCTTGCCCTTGCGCACCTTGAAGCTTTCGGGATCATTCGCATCGCGCGGCTGTAATATCTTGCCGTATCGATCGGACAGATCACCAGTCGATTCACTCACTTTCATCTTGTCGAACGTTCGGTTGTTCGCCACCTCGACAAGCGTCCGATCGTCAGCCTGCTGGTTCAGGAATCCAAGGATCGCGCGAAGGACACCAGCGGTATCCCGATGCATATCTTCATATTGAAGATACCGGATTTCGCGCATCCGGGGCATGGCCGCGAACCAATGCAGATTGAATCTGATGATCTTTTCAATCCCATGATTGTCGCTTCTGATAAAATCACTGAACGATCCCGCTGGAAGCATGTGGCGCTTCTGAACCTGAAAGTACCCTGAGACCACCGTATCTCTTGGATCGCGAACAAGCATTATTGTTCTTCTCTTTTTATACCGAGATTTATTCTCCTTGAGGCTCGATTTCGGTCGAAGTAACTTGTGGTCGGTTCCGTCGTGAATGTATTGAACTTCAACTCCGAGATCGTCCAGCATGACACGTAGCCAGGTGCGCCCCGATTTTGGAAAGGATACGATAAGAGGAAGAGGCGGCGCTTTGGCCTGGAAAAATTTTAGAAAGGACATGGGAGAGACCTCCTTTAGATTATCAGAGCTGGCGCCCGAACCGCTGCCGGCCAGACCAACCCCATTACTGGGCGCCTAAGCCTACGGCTAATTCGAACACAAGGCAGAAATGCCAGCAAGAATTGCGATCCTCTGCGGGGCGAATTGGCCTTTACTATATCCCGGTTCGGAATGCCTTATGTTTTTTGGCCTGCTGCGACGACTGTTCGACACGGGCGCTCCATTCCGCGATCCGTCGGCCGAACCCTTAATGCGGATCGCGTCGAAGCGTCTTCAGTGACACCCTTTCGGACGACAGGCATTAGCCACTCACTTTTGTGAGCCATGGCGCCAGGATGGCCTCAGCCTCGCCCATCACCACGGACCAGGGGCGTTCCCGTTTCGAGACCAGCACGGCCGATGGATAGTAGGGCGTGCGGTCGCCCTCGACCGGCCAGGAGCGCTTGAAGCCGTCGCCCAGAATGAAAACCGAGGGGATGCCGAGCGCGCCCGCCAGATGCGCTCCGGTATTGCTGATGGTCACCACGGCGTCCATCGCGGCAACCTGCGCGGCGAAAAGGTCCATGTCGACGAGCTGATCGACCGATCTGTCATGAAGAATGCGCTCCGGCTCACCGTCGGTCAGGAACTTCAGATCGGTCTCGATCTGGCCGTACTGCAGCGAGACGAACCGGAGGTCCGGTCGGCCTATCAGGTTTCGCCAGGCGGCAAGCGGCGGCAGGTCTTTGCCAGGATTCGAGCTGCCCCATGCGATACCGACCAACGGCCGTCCTTCATGCCGGTAGCGGGCGCGAAGTTCAGCGACCCGGGCCGGATCCGGCTTAAGGGGCACGAAATGCTCGCGGATCGTCGCCTCGTCGGTCTCGAAAACGGCAGTCAGATGCTGGACGCCGGCGAAGGCCTGCGCCTCGCCATAGGCAGCCTTGCCGTCAGCGCCGACCGGCCGCACATCGGCGGTCGGAAAAGTGCGCTGAAAGAGCGGTACCAGGCGGCGCTCGACCAGGACGATCGAACGGGCGGCGCGCCCCAACGCACAGCCGACGGAACTCGCATGATGGATCGCGGTGGCCAGACCCTGCTTTTCGGTTTCCATCAGATCGACAAGCAGTGTCTGGCCCGAAATATCCTGGCCCAGCCACTCGCCATCGACGCGGCCGTTGACGATGTGGCGTCGGGCGATCCTGAGTTCGGCGGCTGCGCCATAGGCGCCCATCCGCATCAGCGCCTTGCTGAGCTCGTCGATCAGGTGGACCTCGCCCCTCGACTTCGCAATGGATCCAAGAGCCAGGGCTTTCGGCAGTGCCGCCGGCCAATCGCGGGACTCGACGCTTCGCCGATAATCCGCCATCTGATCGGCAATGTCGCCGTCGCGCCAGCGAAGGAAGAGCTGCCGCCGGTGACGTCGGAACCAGACCTTGTATCTGTAGCCTGCAAGCGCGACAGCGCGGCGCAACCGGCCGAGAAGTTGGCTACCCTCCATCGCCAGCTCCGCCGATGATTTGCATGACCCGTCCGCCTGCTTCCTGCACTGCCGACGCCCAGGCTCGGCCGCCTTTTCGGACCAGTCGAACGCTCGGATATGCGGCGACGGTCTCACCGAAAGCAGGCCAGGACAGCCGAAATCCATCGTCGAGCATGACAATCGTCGGCACGCCGAGCGCTCCGGCGAGGTTGGCGCCGGTATTGCTGATCGTGACCACCGCGTCGAGCGCCGCAATTTGGGCGGCAAAGCGGTCCATGTCCGTCAATTGGTCGACTGAAGCGTCATGGATGATGCGCCCCGGAGCGTGGCGCTCGAACTCGGAGAGGGCCGGCCCGACATCGCCATATTGCAAGCTGACCAGGCGCCCCGGCAGGCTGCTGAACAGCGTCCGCCAATCGTCCAGAGCCGGCAGATCCTTGCTCTTGTTCAGGCTTCCCCAGGCAAATCCGATCAGGGGACCTGGGCCGCCATCGAGATAGGTGCCGCGCAGCTCGGCAACCAGTCGGCGGTCCGGCTCCAGCGGAACGAAGGGCGCGCGTGCCGCCGGGTCGTCCGGCCAGAAATGCTTTGCGAGTGTCTCGAAACCGGCAACGACGTCGGCGTCCACTGCCGCCATGTCCTCTTCCCCTTCAATCCTGACATCAAGCGCAGGATATGTTCTGCGATAAAGCGGTGCCAGTCGCGGCTCGACGAAGACAATGCATCGACCAGCAGCCGCGACCACTGGACCAAGCAGCGACGCGAACTGGAAAAAGATCGCCAGGTCGCCTTCGCGACGATCGACGAGAAGCGTGCGATCCGCAAGATCACTGCCATCCCAATCGGGTCTGCCGCGCTGCTTGCTCGCCGCCATCAACTGCCAGATGCGATTTCCTCCGTCGAGACGCCTCAGTCCGCGCCCCGCTTTCTTGATCAGGCCGAGATCGCCAAGCTGCTCACCAAGCGCGCCAAGCGCCAGTGCATGGTCGCGAGCAGTTTGCCAGTCACCACGCTGCACGCTTTCCTCCATCAGCCTCATATGCCTTTCGGCGCTTTCGTCGGCGTGGCGCGAGGGACGTCTAAGAAGTTCCTTTGCCCGCTCGAGAACCTTCTGCAGCCGCTTGCCGACGGCGCCTTGCGGGCGCAGATCGGCGGTTTTTGCCTTCTGAAGGATGGTTCGTCTGTTCTGCACGGCGATGTTCTATCGTCCTCGGGGAGCGTCGGAAAGCGTCGTCAGGATCGACGAGAGCCGCCGGCCGGCCTCGTCGAGCACCAGCGACCAAGGGCGTCCCTCCTTGCGAATGACAATGCCCTTCGGATACCAGGGTGTCCGGTCGCCGGTCACCGGCCATGCCGTCTGAAAATTATCGTCGATGAGGAAAACACTCGGCACGCCAATGGCTCCGGCAAGATGGGCAGCTGTATTGCTGATCGTCACGACAGCATCGAGTGCGGCGACCTGTGCGGCGAAACGGTCCATGTCGACCATCTGGTCGACGCTGTCGTCAAAGATCAGACGCGCGTCGTTGCCGTTGCGAAGGCGCCGCAACGCCGGCTTGACCTGCCCGTACTGGAGCGAAACGAATGTCGCTGGCGTCTGGGCGATGAACCGTGCCCATTCAGGAAAATCAGGCACGTCCTTGGTATGGGACTTGCTGCCCCAGGAGAGACCGACCAGCGGCAGATCCGTCATCGCCCGATAGCGCTTGCGGAATGCCTCGACGAGTTCAGGATCTGCCCGCAGCGGTACGAAGTCGGCAGCAAGCTTTTCGGCGTCGCGTCCGAACACCCAGGCGAGATCTTCGAAAGTCGCGTGTTTGTCGCCGACCACATCCCGCTGCGCCGGGACCACGGTCGCCTTCGGGAACGTTCGCTGCAGAATTGATACCAGGCGCGGCTCGACCCGGATTGTTGCGCTTTGCGCATAGGCAGCGGCAGCGCCGGCCAGTCGCGCGTGGCGGATAACCCGGCCAAGGCTGCGCGGGTCATCCTCCACAAGATCGATCAGCAGTGTATCCGATCCGAGATTCTCGCCGGTCCACTCGTTGGCGCTTTTCCCTTTCCGCAGCCGGCGAGCGGAAAGCCGAAGCTCAGCTGCCCGCGCAAAGTTGCCAAGGCGTTCGAACGCCTGGCCCGCCTTCTGCATCAGCTCGGGGTCGCGATTATGATCGGCCGTGACAGCCATCTCATTGGTACCGGCTTCAAGGCCTTTCCAGTCCCTGCGCACAATCAGTGCCGCAACCTTGGCCTGCAGCTCAAGAACGGAACGAGGCTGCTTGGGACCGGAAAACAATCCGCGCACCGCCTTTTTGTACCGGCGCACCTGAAGGCCCAGTCCACCAATCACATACCGGACATAGGAACCGTGATAAAAGCTGGTCATCGGCCTTCAGCGCAATACGCTCTGCCGCAGCTTTTTGCCGCTTTCGACCATCGGATCGGCCGTCTCCAGGTGGAATATCGAACGATATATCTCGCTGTGCTTGGAAAGCTGGTCATGCGTTCCAGCGTCGACAAGCTGTCCGGCGTCAAACACGAGAATACGATCGGCCGCCTTGATTGTAGACAGCCTGTGCGCAATGCAGATCACTGTGCGCTGAAATGTGTTGTCGAAGGCTGCCTCCATAACCGCCCGTTCGTTTTCACCGTCAAGCGCCGATGTCGCTTCATCATAGACGATTACCGCAGCATTCTTGAGCAGGGCGCGTGCGATGGCAACGCGTTGTTTCTGCCCGCCGGACAGGTTGGTGCCGCTTGGCCCGACAAGCGTGTCGAGCCCGTTTTCGAGCGCCGAAGCAAAGCTGGTGACCCGGGCGAGATTCGCAGCGGACTCGATTTCCTGATCCGTGGCATTCGGGCGGCCGTCGCGAATGTTGTCGCGGATCGAGCCTTCAAACAGGAAGACGTCCTGTGACACAAGTGCGATGTTATCGCGGACGTCGGCCAGGCTGATCTTCGAAATGTCCTTTCCGTCGATCAGGATCCTGCCCTTGTCCGGCTCCATCAGACGCAGGATCAGATTGACGATGGTGGTCTTGCCGGCGCCGGAGCGGCCGACGATCGCCAGCTTCTCACGAGGTCGCACATCGAAGGAAACACCCTCGAGCGCGGGGCTGTTGCCGTCATAGGAAAAGGCCACATCTTCAAAGCGGATACCACCATCGACGTCGGTCAGACGCTCGCCCGCGATCGCGAGTCGCCGCTGCTCGGGCGTGTCGATCAAATCATACATCTGCTCGACGGCGACCATTTGCTTCTGGATGTCGACATTGACCCGGGCCAACCGCTTGGCAGGCTCATAGGCAAGCAGGAACGCGGTAATGAAGGCCATGAATTCGCCGGGCGTCTTGCCGTTGCCGAGGGTCTGCCAGCTGGCGTACATAACGAAAAGCCCGATGATCACGCCGCCGCCGGTCTCCATCAATGGGCTCATCAATGCTGACGTCCGGTTGATCTGGATGCCACGTCTCTCCATCTTGCGGACGGCCTTTGCAAAGCTGGCGACGGCCTTGTCCTCGAGCTGGAAGGACTTGATGGTGCGGATGCCTTCGACGGCTTCCGTGCCGATCGACTGGACCTGCGCGGCCAATTCCGTCTCGCCCCTCGCCAGCGCCTTGAGCTTCCTGGTTATCGCGCCGACTGACAGGAACAGCATCGGCAGAACCGCCACGGATATCAGCGACATCACCGGGTCCTGCTTGACCATGACGCTGGCCAAGGCAATCAGGGTCAGCAGATCAGAGACGGCGCTGCTCGTGAGGGTGAGAATAACGGTCGCCCCGGCGCGCGCGTTGAACATGATTTTGGAGATGAATTTTGCCGGATGCTGGTTCGCGAAACGGCTGATGTCGAAACGCACCATTCGAGAAAATTGCCGGTTTTGCAGGTCCGAAACGATAGCCCGGCGAATCTTTCCCGTTGTGACGGTCTGGCAGTAGGCAGCTATGCCCTTGACCAGGAAAATGCCGATGATGACGACGCTGATACCCGATACAGCGGCAGCATCTCGCTCGACATAGATGGTGTTGATCATGACTTTCATGATCCAGGCCGTCGCGCCGACCGCGGCAGCAGCAGCGATCGAGCACAGCAAACCTGTCACATACAGCATCTTGTGCGGCGGCAGATTTTCGCCAATCAGACGCTTGATCAGCGGATATGCCGGGACCGTTGACACTCGTTTCTTTGCAATCATCTTGTCGCCGCCCGTTGCGATCCCGTCCGGTCTTCGTGTTGTCTTGAAGCACGAGACGGTTTCGATCACCTGTCTGTGGCTTCGTTCCCGACCGCAGTCAATGCCGAACCGGATCCTTGCACGTCATCGGCTTATGACTGTCGGTTCCTCGCGTCCGAGCATAGCGGATCCCAGCCACGCGGCTCTTGCGCCATTCGCCGTCGGCCGCGCTATGCCCGGTCAGTGTTTCGCGAGGACCATGAGATGGCTTCCAAGAGGCGATGTGTGATTGCTTTTGATTGAAAAGCCCACATCCGAAAGCACGGCGATCATCTCCTTATCCTTGCCAGGAGGGACGCGGGCAACGATCGTTTGAGCACGCCCGGCGATATCGCACAGCACGCGTCGCGCCTTGTCCGCGCCGAGGCTCCACTGCATGTGATGGTAGACCGCCAGCAGCATGACGATGTCGTACTGCGGTTTGAGAACATTTTGCAGCTTCCGGCTGCCAAGATCGAGACAATCGAACTGGCTTTGGACCGGACAACCCAGGAAGATCATCCTGGCCGTCTCGATATGCGGCTTGAGAATGTCGATCCCATGGATCGAACTCGGTCCTAGCTTGGATATCTCATAGGCGACAATACCCATGTTGCAGCCAACATCGAGAATGGATTTCCCGGCGTAGTCGACCTCTGCTGAGAATAGGCCGTCCAGTCTGTCGTCCCACGTTCCCTTGAATCTCTTTTGCTTATTTGACCACCACAAATCATTGTTCTCCAAAAACGGCGCCGGACTGGTTTCCTTGACGGAGGGGGACCGTGCGCCCGGCCTAACTCGGTCCAGTTGCTGGCGCGCAAACGACACTGTCCTGAGCGTCCTGTAAACGCAACCGCGGGAGAAAGGAACTCCTGATCACAGCATCCTGCGAAGACGTTTCGGTAAGTTGACGAACACCCGGCCCGACAAATCGACATACTGGTTGGAAATGGCAACGTCGCTTGGCGCCCCCGTAGGCAAGGCAAGCCATATTTGTTCTTGCTTTGTGCCGGCAGCTATGCTACTAATTTGGCTATGGTGCTGATTTGCACCAACGACCGTCTTGCCGCGACATGCGGTTTTTCAGCCAGGCTCGATCAAAGCTCGCCCGCATCGCGGGGCTTTTGGCCAATCACGGCCGAGTGCCGGCCTTTTCGGCAGCTTCCGAGAATGGAAATCGGAAAAGCAGCTTCCGGTTCTCGTCGCAGATTTCGAAGGAAAGACCTGTCAGGACCGGGCTGCCGCTGAGCAGGCCCTCGGCCAGGATTTCCTTGGCCGAGGCCATTGCGTTATCCTGAGCCGCGGACAAACCGTCCAACTCCTGACCCTCGAAATCTTCCGTCAAGCGGCCCTCATTGTTTCGGAAATGGAAAAAATATCTCGGCATGGCTGCTCCGGTCGGTCGGTTTCTCTAATGCATGTCGCGCAAAACTGTGCAGCGGTTTTGCGGCAACGACATGCACAAAAACAGGCACTTACAGCGCATCGCATGAGGCCGATCGACGCGATGCGCTTTAGTGGCGAGCGCCTCAGGAACAGCGTCGGATTTGTGCACGACAGCACCGTGCGATTTTGGCGTTGGGATTCATGGCGTTTAGGCCTTCATGCGTCAGGTCGATCGAACAGCACCCCCAGCCCGTGTTCGAACGCACATGCCGCAATCATGTCGTCCAGGACTTTTCCGGAGGCCGGGCAATTCGGCATGACAGCCCTGATCGCGATCTCAGCCGCTGCGGTGGAAACCGCATCGTGGCGCCTCTTCCTGGTCTCCATGTATTGCTCGAGCAGAATTTTCAGGCGCCGCGCGGCAATCTCGTCAACGACCATCGTTCTCCCTCGATTCGGCACAATCCGTCTTCCGGGTCTGTCCTCCGGGTGAAGGTCCGCTGCCATTGGGTAGCAGCGGACCACTCGGCTGGGTGAGCCAATGACCCGAGGCGGGGGTGTCTCGGACCGACACCACAATAGCTTCGGCAGGCCACTCGTTCCACAGACCGCTGTCGTTGGTAATTTTCGTACACTGAGCATTGCCGCAGACAGTCTGCGACCGTGGGACTTTTGCGTCATGCCCGTAGCCTGATAACCGGATCAGCTTCGGCTTCGATCGACATAGCTGTAGATGCCCGCGCCGATCGCGACCGCTCCTACAGTGATCAGAACCGATGGCACACCCATTAACGTGGCGATGATCCCCCAGACAATGGCGACGGCAATTGCGCCGGCCGTTCCCAGCACCAGTCTAAGCCGTTTCGACATTTTCCGTTTCCCCCAAAGTGCAGCTTCCTTTTTCTGGTCGAAATACCGCAATGCGGCAGCATTGTCTGCGCTTTGTTCAACTTTTTTCGCCGCCCCTGAGCCCGACCGCTGAGGCGTAAGCGATCCGTATGCGGCCTTGTTGCAAATACCCACTCGACAATCAGGAAGCTTGGGCGCGAGCCCGAGAAGCGAGGCGTCAGAAAGCGAGGTATCTATGCAAAATTTTCGGAATTTACTCCGGTTCTCGATCGTGGCCATGGCGGCCACGACAACCGCAATAGTGATCACCGGCCTTACCCCCGAGACAACCGAAGCGAATTTGATTTGCCATAGGTTGGTCTGCAAGAAAGCGAGCAATGAACACAGCGCTTTCGGCACCAAATATCAGCGCAAATGCACCTGCGAAAATATAAACGAGGGCGCCAACAACCATCGCTCCCCACACAACCTCAACAACAGGCCCATCGGCGGCTCAAGCAGCAGCAGTGGTTCGAGCGGCACCAGCAGTTCGAGCGGCAGCAGCGGATCCAGCGGCAGCAGCGGTTCAAGCGGCAGCAGCGGCTCCAGCGGCACCAGCAGTTCGAGCGGCAGCAGCGGTTCGAGTGGCACCAGCAGTTCAAGCGGCGGCAATGACGGAACAAGCAGCGGCGGCTCAAGCGGATCGAGCAGTAGCAGCGGATCCAGCGGCGGCAACGACGGGACAAGCAGCAGCGGTGGAGTGTAGCAGCTGCTCAGGTGGCACCAGCGGCGGCGGGTGGGCACACTACGTGACCCGTGGCGGCCGCCGACGACGATCAACCCTCATGACAACGGGAGTAGCAGCTTGACGCTCCAACCGAAATCCGCGACCGCGCCCCTCACCGGCCTTGCAGGACTGTTTGGTCTTGCGCTGGCCGTCGGAGTGCTCGTCAACAGAAGCTGGCCTGTGCATTTGCAGGCCATGACTGTCATTGCAGCTACCGCGGCAGCGATGATCGCGGTCGACACGGCCTATTTCCAGACGTTCCGGAGGCGTTCGACGGGATTGCAGGCGAAGCCGATGCGAGCGCTTGAAGTCGAGCGCGTCGTGCGCAAGCTCATCGGCTTCATCGTCACGCTCACGACCATTGCCGCAGTCTACTGGATAGTGCCGGAATACCGGCGCGGGTTTTACGCCCCCTACTGGGCGGCGCTTTTCGACACCTTGCCGGCGCTGCTCGTCGCCGCGCCGTTTTATGTTGCCTATGTCGACCGCCGGCAGACCGATCCGGAAGATTCATATGCCGAAATCGGTGCATTCGTCCTCAGCGGCGCCGTGCCGCAAAGGACCGAGCAGATACGCCAGCACGTGCGGAGCTGGATCGTCAAAGGCTTCTTCCTGCCGCTGATGTTCGTCTATCTGTGCT
Organism: Mesorhizobium sp. M1182; assembly: GCF_040318335.1. Taxonomy (NCBI): domain Bacteria; kingdom Pseudomonadati; phylum Pseudomonadota; class Alphaproteobacteria; order Hyphomicrobiales; family Phyllobacteriaceae; genus Mesorhizobium; species Mesorhizobium sp. M1182. Next base: position 40,742 of record NZ_JAMYMD010000008.1, on the reverse strand, counting down.
CCACACTGGGTTCGATCCTTGCCGGGCTGGAACAACCGTATCGATTCGACATCATGCGCTGGCACGCTTTTGCAATCGATCTCCTGTTCATGGTGGATGTTCTTGTCGCGGTCGTCGGCTACGTCTTCACGCTGCGCGTCCTCGACAATCATATCCGCACCGTCGAGCCCACCGTATTCGGCTGGCTGGTTTGTCTTGCCTGTTATGAACCCATCAACGCCGCCACCCGTGCCTACCTGAACTACGAAACGGGCGCCAACTGGACGGCGGTGATGCCCTCACCGGCGCTCCAGGTTTTCTGGGGGTCGGCGATCCTCTTCTGCATCTTGATTTTTGTCTGGTCCACCGTGAGCTTTGGCCTGAGATTTTCCAATCTCACCAATCGCGGAATCATCACCTGCGGACCGTATCGCTGGATCAAGCATCCGGCCTATGTTTCGAAAAACCTCTCCTGGTGGCTGGTCTCCCTACCTTTCCTCACCGCCGCAGGACCCGCTGAAGCGCTGCGGCACTCCGCCATCCTGCTCGCGCTTAATACCATCTACGCACTCCGCGCCATCACCGAGGAATGCCATCTGTCACGCGACCCCGATTACGTCGCCTATCGCGATTACATCAGCGAAAACGGCGCCGTTGCTCAGCTCAAACGACTGTTCGCGAAAGCGAGTCGGTCGCCGATCAGGCGCTCAGGCTGAATGCCCTTGCTCGGACCATCTGCGGCAGCTTGCCTATCGCCTCAAGGCGTGATCGCGATGCCGATCCTCGCCGCTCATCGGCAACGGCCGATCGCCCTCGAGCAGGCGGGTGATCCGGGCGAAGCCGGCAAAAGCCTTTCTCGCTTCCTCGGCCGACATCCGGCCGGCCATGGCCGCAGCGCAGCAATTCACGGCGCACTGGTAAACCGGCCCGCGCCGCCCGGCCGGCCATTTTCGCAAGAATGCCATCGCTTCGGCAACGCTGTCGATCTCCTCCACGGGCTGTCCCTGTCCGCGCAAAATCCGCACGGGCGAAAAGAATTGCAAGCGGTCCATCATTTCCTCCCCGTCGACCGGATGCGTGCGATCGAACCCCACTAAACTCGCGAACCCGACTTTGGTTCCCGGCAAAACATGGCTTGGCCTGAAAAATGTTTGCTGGACGAGACGAGCAACGGTCGACGCGCCCGGCAGCTCCAATTGGGTGACATCTTGCCCCAATTGGGTGGCATCTTGCCATTGTACGGGAACGTTAGCGCGGCTGATGCATTTCGATGCCACGAGCAGTCTTTTTGAGGGAAATGCCAAAACATGAGAATAGCCCATGTGGCGCCGCTCCATGAATCCGTGCCACCCCGGTTCTATGGAGGGACGGAGCGCATCGTCTCCTATCTGACCGAAGGATTGGTCGAGCTTGGCCATGACGTGACCCTGTTCGCCAGCGGCGATACCAAGACGTCGGCGAAATTGGTGGCGTGTCGCGAGCGCGCGCTCCGTCTCGATCCGCGCCCGCACAAATCCGAAACCGCGGCGCATCTCTCGATGCTCGCCGAGGTGAGGAGCCGTGCGCAACAGTTCGACATCATCCATTTCCATCTCAGCCACTTCCTGCATTTTCCTTTCTTCGAACACATGCCCGACCGGACGGTGACGACACCGCATGGCAGGCTCGACTATGTCGACCTGGCCCCGGCCTACGAACATTTTCCGCGCTTTCCGATGATCTCGATTTCGCGTAGCCAGAGAACCGGGCTACCCAGGGCAAATTGGCTGGCGACCATCCATCACGGGCTACCGATCAATACGTATGAGCCGACTTTCGAGACGGAGGTGGACGAGCCGTATCTGGCCTTTCTGGGCCGGCTGTCGCGCGACAAGCGCCCGGACCGTGCCATTGAGATCGCCTTGCGCTCCGGGCTGAAACTGAAGCTTGCGGCAAAGATCGGCGACGACGACCGCCCTTTTTTCCACGACACGGTCGAGCCGCTGATCGACGGCGACCGTGTCGACTATATCGGCGAGATCGAAGAGGACAGAAAAGCGGAATTCCTCGGCAAGGCGGCCGGCCTGCTGTTTCCGATCGATTGGCCGGAGCCGTTCGGTCTTGCCGCGATAGAGGCTATGGCCTGTGGCACGCCGGTGATCGCCTGGAAATGCGGTGCCCTGCCGGAGATCATCGACCACGGCGTGACCGGTTTCCTTGTCGATACGGTCGATGCTGCGGTCGCCTCGATACCGGAATTGCTGCGCCTCGACAGGCGACAGGTGAGAGCCGTGTTCGAAAACCGTTTTTCTGCCACGAGAATGGCCCACGACTATGTGGCTGCCTATGTGCGCCTGATCGGTACTCCCGGTGAAGCGAGAGCGTCCTGATCGGCGTCATTGTGGACGTTGGAACGAAACGACAGAGCTTGTGACGTATGAATCAACTCGACGAGCGTAAGCTTGATCCCGCCGTAGCCCTTGCCTCCCTCGACGAGGTTGCGCCCCGGGAGCCGCACCGGCTGTTCGCCCTCAAGCAAGCCGACTGCTTCGCGGTGGCCGACGCCTATGGCGACATCCGCGGCGCCGGCGATGGCTTTTTCCGAGACGACACGCGTGTGCTTTCGGAATTCCGGCTGACGGTCGGTGGCCGGCAAATGTCGTTGCTCGGCGCCTCGCTCAGCCAGGACAATGTGCTTTTCACCTCGAACCTGACCAATCTGCCGATCCAGAGTGTCGGTGGTCGCGACATTCCGCAGGGCGCGATCCACATAGAACGCGTCAGGCTGCTTTGGCAGGACCGGCTGTTCGAGCGCATCACCCTTTCCAACTACAGCCAGGAATCGTCGGCCATTCGGGTTTCCTTGCATTTCGCAGCAGATTTCCGCGACATGTTCGAGGTGCGCGGTTCGACCCGGCTCAAGCGCGGAATAGCCCACGCCGCCGAGACCAGTCCGACATCCGTGGTGCTTCGATATGACGGGCTGGACCAACTCGTGCGCCTGTCGGCGATCTCGTTCTCGCAGGCGCCGGACAATTTGACCGCCAGCCGCGCGGATTTCCTGGTTGCGGTGACGAAGCGCAGCAGCGAGGTCCTCTATATCGAGGTCGGCCCGGAAGTGGCGGAGACACCCGACCGCGACCGTTTTCGGGCTGCAGCCGCCCGCGCTCGCTTCGGCATGCGCGCCAAACGCCGCCACGGCGCGACGGTGCACAGTTCTGGCCGCGTCTTCAACGACTGGATCGAACGCGCGCGCGCGGACGTGGCGCTGCTGACCACCGAGCTTGCAACCGGACCTTACCCCTATGCCGGCATACCCTGGTTCTCGACGGCATTTGGCCGTGACGGGGTGATTTCCGCATTGCAGATGCTGTGGTTGAATCCTGGGCTGGCGCGCGGCGTACTCGCCTTTCTCGCCCAGCATCAGGCGACCGAAACGTCGCCGTTCAGCGATTCGCAGCCCGGCAAGATCATGCACGAGACCCGCAAGGGCGAGATGGCGGCACTGCGGGAGCTCCCGTTCGGCCGCTATTACGGCGGCGTCGATACCACGCCGCTCTATATTCATCTCGCTTGCGCCTATGCGGATCGTACCGGCGACATGGCGTTCGTCGACAGCCTGTGGCCATCGCTCTGTGCAGCGGCCGAATGGACGGAGGAGACAAGCCGCGCGACCGGCTTCGTTACCTACCAGCGCGGCGCCGAGACCGGCCTTGCCAACCAGGGCTGGAAGGACAGTTTCGATTCCGTCTTCCATGCCGATGGCCGCATGCCCAAGGGGCCGATCGCCCTGGTCGAGGTGCAAGGCTACGTCTTTGCCGCGTTCCGTGGGCTGGCGGCGCTCGCCCGCCGCCGCGGCGAGGACGACAAGGCCGATCATTGGGAGGAACGCGCCGAAACCATGCGCGCCGCGGTGGAACGCCATTTCTGGATGGACGATCTCAATTTCTATGCACTGGCGATCGATGGTGCAGGCGAGCTCTGCAAGGTACGGACGTCGAATGCCGGCCATCTTCTCTTTGTCGGGCTGCCCGAGCCGGAACGGGCGCAGATGGTCGCCGATCAGCTGCTCTCCGCGTCGTTCCACTCTGGTTGGGGCGTGAGGACGCTGGCCGACGATGCGATATTCTTCAATCCGATGTCCTACCACAATGGTTCGATCTGGCCGCACGACACCGCCATGTGCGGTGCAGGCCTGGCACGTTATGGCGTGCGCGACAGCGTGGTTCGGCTGATGAGCGGCACGTTCGAATCGGCTGTCCATTTCAACATGCGGCTGCCGGAACTGTTCTGCGGCTTTACCCGGTCGCCGGGCGAAGCGCCCATCGCCTATCCCGTCGCGTGCCTGCCGCAAGCCTGGTCAGCGGGATCGGCCTTCATGCTGATGCAGGCCTGCCTTGGGCTCGAAATCGACGGCTGGAACAGCGAAATCCGGGTCACCCGCCCAAGGCTGCCGATCGGCATCGACACGCTGACATTGCGGCATCTGGGTGTCGGCTCGACAGTGGTCGACCTCACATTTCAGCGTGTCGGCGACCGGGTCGTCGCCTTTCTTGCCGACCGGTATGAGGGGATGGTGCCGCTCATCGTGCGCACTTGATGCCGCCGCGCTGCGGCGCATCGAAAATGACGCGCGCGTTGCAATCGTCCGGAACCGATAGCCTCTTTGTGCGTTGCAAAAATGGGCGGGTGGGGACGCTGTCGTTGTCATACGGCGGCGAACCAGAAAACAAATAAAAAAAACGGCTATCGGCCGGCCGGAGGCGAGATCACATTCCATGTCAGATTATACTGTAAACCTGCTCTGGGTTTTGCTGATTGCAAGTTTTGGCTTTTCCGCTTTTGCCATTCTCCTGTCGATATCCCGCCAGCGCCGCGGTCGCGCAACGGCCGCCGCATACACGCCGAGCGAGGATGTCGCCTCGGAAGCGGCACGCAAGGTGCTGCGCGAGTTCGAAAAGAACGGCCAGTCCGCCGATGCGGCACTGGTCACGTGGTCGCCGGACACGTTGCGCAAGATCCTGGCCGACGACCTGCCGGACGCACAGGTCATCGTGGTGTCCAACCGCGAACCCTACATCCACAACATCAAGGACGACGGGGTCCAACTTTTGGTGCCGGCCAGCGGCCTGGTTTCGGCACTCGAGCCCATCACCCGCGCCTGTGCCGGCACCTGGATCGCCTATGGCGGCGGCACGGCAGACCGCCTCACCGTTGACAAGGACGACCGGGTGCAGGTGCCACCGGGCAATCCGTCCTACACGCTGCGCAGGGTCTGGCTGATGGAGGAGGAATATCAGGGCTATTATCTGGGCTTCGCTAATGAGGGCCTATGGCCGCTTTGCCATATCGCCTTCACTCGCCCTGTGTTTCGCGCCTCGGACTGGGACGCCTACGAGGCCGTCAACCGCAAATTCGCCGATACGGTGGTTGCCGAAGCCCGCAACGAACGGCCGATCGTGCTGGTGCAGGACTATCATTTCGCGCTGCTGCCGCGCATGATCCGCCAGCGCCTGCCGGACGCGATAGTCATCACCTTCTGGCATATCCCGTGGCCTAATTCGGAAGTATTCAGCATCTGTCCGTGGCGTGAGCGGATCCTGGAAGGACTGCTCGGCAGTTCGATCATCGGCTTTCATACCCAATTCCATGCCAACAACTTCACCGAAAGTGTCGACCGCTTTCTGGAGAGCCGGATCGAACGGGCAGACGCGGCAATCTCCTATGGTGGGCAGACCACATTGGTCCACGCCTATCCCATTTCCATAGAATGGCCGGCCCAATTGCTGGCAAAACTGCCGTCTGTGGAGGAGTGCCGCGCCAGCGTGCGCGACAGATTCGGCCTGTCTGCGGATACCAAACTATGCGTTGGCGTCGAGCGCCTCGACTACACGAAAGGCATTCTCGATCGCTTCCATGCCTTGGACGAATTGTTCACGAGATATCCCGAATGGATAGGCAAGGTGGTTTTCCTGCAGATCGCCGCGCCGAGCCGGGGGACATTGCCCGCCTACCAGCAACTCCACGACGAATGCCGCCGCTGTGCCGAGGAGCTCAACCGGCGCTATGGCAGCGAGACATACAGCCCTATCCTGATGGTCGCCGAACATCATCGGCAGGAGCAGGTCTACGAGGTCTATCGTGCCGCCGACATCTGTATGGTCACCAGTCTGCATGACGGCATGAACCTTGTCGCCAAGGAATTCGTCGCAGCGCGCGACGACGAACAGGGCGTGCTTTTGCTCAGCACCTTCGCCGGTGCCTCGCGCGAATTGCTGGAAGCACTGATCGTCAACCCCTACGATGCGGCCATGATGAGCGAGGCGCTGTTGCAGGCGCTGACGATGACGCCGGAAGAGCAGCGCGAACGTTTGCGGCCGATGCGCGAGATGGTCCGCGACAACAATGTCTACCGCTGGGCCGGCAGCATGCTGCTGGACGCCGCGCGCCTGCGCAAACGCGGCGATCTCGACAGGGTGACCGGAACCGGCGAGCGCCCGCCATCGAACACCAACAACGTCATCTCGATGTTCGAGCGGGCTCGGAAGGCAGCGTCGTGAAAAGCTTTGAACAACCACCGGCGTTGAACCTGTCGGAAGGGCAATGGGCGCTCTTCCTCGACATCGACGGAACCCTGCTGGAACACGCTGCCCATCCCGACGCGGTGTTCGTCGGCGAGGAATTGCGCAATCTGCTCGAACGCATCGAGCGGCGGCTGGATGGTGCGGTCGCCTTCATCACCGGCCGATCGATTCCCGCCGTGGACAAGCTGTTCCACCCGCTGAAGCTGCGGATTGCCGGACTGTATGGCCTGGAGCACCGGCTGACGCCGAGCGGTCCGATCGATGCCGCCGACGCGCCGGCCGACATCGCCGCCCTTGCGGACGAGATCGAGGCCGAACTGGGCAGCGGCAAGGTCTATGTCGAGCGCAAGGGGCCGGTCCTTGCCGTTCATACAAGAGCAGCACCGCAACTGCTTGCACCCGCAATCCAGCTCGTCGAACAGGCATTGGCCCGGCTTCCGAAGGGTTATCGGGTGCTTCCGGGAAACGCCGGCGTCGAGCTCATGCCTTTGGAAGCCGTCAAAGGTGCTGCCATCCGGCGTTTCATGGACATTCCGCCCTTTGTTGGCCGGCGGCCGATATTCCTCGGAGACGATACATCGGACGAACACGGTTTCGAGGCGATCAATGAAATTGGCGGCATCTCCATCCGCGTGAAGCCGAACGGACCGACGGCCGCAACCTATGTCCTCGACGACGTGACGGGCGCAATAGCCTGGCTCGAGGCCAGTTTCGAGACGTCGGCGGTGGCCTGATCGCGCCGTGGCCCGGTTCAGCTGATCTTCCCGTCCACTATGTGAATGCGGCGATCCATGCGTGCGGCCATGTCGAGGTCATGCGTGACTGCCACGACCGTCTTGCCGCGTTCGCGCACCAGATTCTGCAGGATTGTGAACACCTGCTCCGAGCTCTTGCTGTCGAGGCTCCCCGTCGGCTCGTCTGCCAGGATAGCCACCGACAGCGATGGAGGAGAGTTGATGAGTAGGAAATCGCGCGCTTCGACCGATGCCGTTCTCAAGGAACTACGCGCCTTCGGCCTCACCTATCCAGGCGCCGAGACAAAGAGTCCGTGGCCTGGTCACGACGATCTCGCGGTGAAAGGCAAGACCTTTGCTTATTTGAGCCTTGAAGGCGAACCGTTCAGCATCTCCCTCAAACTCCCCTACAGCGGCGACGAGGCGAGAAAGCTCCACTATGCGTCGCCGACGGAGTACGGCCTTGGCAAGAGCGGATGGGTGACGTTCGAACCAGCACCGGACGAACTGCCACCGATGGGACAACTGAAGTCATGGCTCGATGAGAGTTATCGCGCACAAGCGCCCAAAAAGCTTGCCGCCCTGATCACGCACAAGGTGGACTCTGGAGCTTAGGTCGAGCGATCGGTGTCACCCCACCGAATCGCCGGCGCTAGAAGCTCAACGACGCCACGCCGATAAGCGCGTTTCTCATTGAATGACTTTAAGCCAAAGCCGGCAAATCGTCTGCTTGCCGGTTCCCCTGCGTCAGGCTTAACCTGCGTGCCATGCGTGGAGGCGCGTGCGGTTGCAAGGGGAGGACATAGCAATGACAATACAAGGCGCATCACCGGACCTGTACAATGAGGATCTCGCTCCGGCGAAGGTTCGAAACTGGGGACCGTTCTCGATCTTCAACGTCTGGACGTCGGACGTCCACAGCCTGTGGGGCTACTATCTCGCTGCCAGCCTGTTCCTGTTCTGCGGCGGCTTCGTCAACTTCATCATCGCCATCGGTATCGGTTCGCTGATCATCTATGCGTTGATGAACATGGTCGGCTATGCCGGCGTGAAGACCGGGGTGCCCTACCCGGTCCTGGCGCGTGCCTCCTTCGGCATCTGGGGCGCCAACATACCGGCGCTGGTGCGCGCCATCGTCGCCTGCTTCTGGTACGGCGCGCAGACGGCGGCCGCCTCCGGGGCGATCGTAGCCCTGCTGATCCGCTCGCAATGGTTCGCCGACTTCAACCAGAGCACACATTTCCTCGGCCATTCCGGGCTCGAGGTGATCTGCTTCGCCGTCATCTGGGCGCTGCAACTCCTGATCATCCAGAAAGGCATGGAAACGGTGCGCCGCTTCCAGGATTGGGCCGGACCGGCGGTGTGGGTGATGATGCTGATCCTGGCGATCTATCTTTGCATCAAGGCAGGCACCTTCGCTTTCACCAGCGACATCCCGATGGATGTGCTGCTGGAAAAGACAAAGGACGCGGGCGTGCCGGGCACGCCGGGCTCCTGGACCTCGCTGTTTGCGGTGGCCGCGATCTGGGTGACCTATTTCTCCGCGCTCTATCTCAACTTCTGCGATTTCGCGCGCTACGCCCCCGACAAGGCATCGCTGCGCAAGGGCAACATCTGGGGCCTGCCGGTCAATCTTATCCTGTTCTCGCTGGTCGCCGGCGTTACGACGATCGCCGCCTTCGACGTCTATGGCGAGGTGCTGCTGCATCCCGACCAGATTTCGGCGAAATTCGACAGCTGGTTCCTGGCGGCGCTCGCAGCCCTGACCTTTGCGGTGGCGACGCTCGGCATCAATGTGGTGGCGAACTTCGTGTCGCCGGCCTTCGACTTCTCCAATGTCTTTCCACGCCAGATCGACTTCAAGAAGGGCGGCTACATCGCGGCGCTGATCGCGCTGGTGCTCTATCCATTCGCGCCCTGGGAAGGCAGTGCCGCCTCCTTCGTCAACATCATTGGCGCGACGATGGGGCCTATCTTCGGCGTGATGATGGTCGACTATTACCTGATCCGGAAGGGCGAGGTCGACGTCGAGGCGCTCTACAGGGAGAATGGCGAATTCCGCTTTCAGGGCGGCTGGCATGTCAATGCCTTCATCGCCGCCGGTATCGGCGCGGTCTTCTCCTCGATCCTGCCCAACTTCACCAGCCTGCTGCCGTCATGGTGGGGCGTCTATGGCTGGTTCTTCGGCGTGGCAATTGCCGGCGTCATCTACTACGTGCTGCGCACGATGGCACTCGGTGCCGGAGCCAGGATAGCCAAGGCCTGAACAGACTCGGGGCGGCGCGAGCCGCCCCGTTTATTCTGCGACCATCTTGGCCAGGCGGCGCACCGTATTCCAGTTGCGCGAGGTGCCGATGCCCAGGCGTTTGTGACTGACCGCCGCAAGCAGCCGCGAACTCGGCGTCTCGCTGGAAAAGACGATCCAGATGTCGCCGCCGACAATCCGCAGCTTCTCGTCCTTGCCGGCATACGCCTCAAGCGCCGCGGCGGTCTCGGCGGGAACGGGCGCCCGCATCACGCGCACCGCCACCTGGTCCGCGGCCTCAGCCGATTCGGCTGGGAACGGATTGCCGGCCGCCATCCTCAGCCAGCCGTCGGCGCGGCGCACGATGATGTCGACGTGGCGGCCGAAAGTCTTTGCGAACGCCGCCTCCAGCCGCTGCTCCAACGCCGCAAGTTCTGTTTCTTGCGCCTCGAAAACCAGATTGCCGGTCGCCACCAGCGTGCGCGGGTTATTCAGACCCAGGCCTTCGGCCATCGCCTTCAGATCGGACATGACGACCCGCCGCCCCTCGCCCAGGACAATGCTGTAGAGCAGCGCGACGTACGTTTGCATGGGCGGCTAGTTAGACCAGCCGCGACTGCTCTACCGCCGCCTCGATGAAGCTGGCAAACAGCGGGTGCGGATCGAGCGGCCGGCTTTTCAACTCGGGATGGTACTGCACGCCGATGAACCAGGGGTGGTCGGGATATTCGACCGTTTCCGGTAGCACGCCGTCCGGCGACATGCCGGCAAACACCAGGCCGCAATCCTCGAGCCGCTCCTTGTAGTCGACATTGACCTCGTAGCGGTGGCGATGGCGTTCGGAAATCTGGGTATCGCCATAGATCTCGGCGATCTTCGATCCCTTGGCGAGGTCGGCCTGGTAGGCACCGAGCCGCATGGTACCACCAAGGTCGCCGGTTTCCCTGCGCTTTTCCAGCATGTTGCCCTTCAGCCATTCGGTCATCAAGCCGACAACCGGCTCCTCGGTTGGACCGAACTCGGTCGATGATGCGTGCTCGACGCCGGCCAGCGAACGCGCCGCCTCGATGCAAGCCATCTGCATGCCGAAGCAGATGCCGAAATACGGCACCTTGCGCTCGCGCGCGAACTTCGCCGCCAGGATCTTGCCCTCCGAGCCGCGCTCGCCAAAACCGCCGGGGACGAGAATGCCATGGACCTTCTCCAGCCACGGCGCCGGGTCTTCCTTCTCGAATATCTCGCTTTCGATCCAGTCGAGCTTGACCTTGACCCGGTTGGCGAGGCCGCCATGCGACAGCGCCTCGATCAGCGATTTGTAGGCGTCCTTGAGGCCGGTATATTTGCCGACGACGGCAATGGTCACTTCGCCTTCCGGATTGTGGATGCGGTTGGACACCGCTTGCCACCGTTCCATGCGCGGCTTCGGCGCCGGATCGATGCCGAAGGCCGCCAGCACTTCCGAATCCAGCCCTTCATTGTGATAGGCCATCGGCACGTCGTAGATATGCGGGACGTCGAGCGCCTGGATGACGGCGCTTTCGCGGACATTGCAGAACAGCGACAGCTTTCTGCGCTCTTCCTTGGGGATCGGCCGGTCGGCGCGGACCAGCAGTATGTCGGGTGCAATGCCGATGCCGCGCAACTCCTTGACCGAATGCTGCGTCGGCTTGGTCTTCAGTTCGCCTGCCGTCGGAATGTAAGGCATCAAGGTCAGGTGGACGTAGACGGCGTTGTTGCGCGGCAGGTCGTTGCCGAGTTGGCGGATCGCCTCCAGGAACGGCATCGCTTCGATGTCGCCGACGGTGCCGCCGATCTCGCACAGCACGAAATCGTAGTCGTCATTGCCGTTGAGGACGAAATTCTTGATCTCGTCGGTGACGTGCGGAATGACCTGCACGGTGGCGCCGAGATAGTCGCCGCGCCGCTCGCGCTCGATGATGTTCTTATAGATGCGGCCGGTGGTGATGTTGTCCTGCTGGTTGGCCGAGCGGCCGGTGAAGCGCTCATAATGGCCAAGATCGAGATCGGTCTCGGCCCCGTCATCGGTCACGAAGACTTCGCCGTGCTGATAGGGCGACATCGTGCCGGGATCGACATTGAGATAGGGATCGAGCTTTTTGATGCGTGCGCGATAGCCCCGCGCCTGCAAGAGAGCCCCAAGGGCCGCTGCAGCAATGCCTTTTCCAAGTGAGGAAACCACGCCGCCTGTGATGAATACATATCGCGCCATGGGAGTCATCGCTTAACGCGGCCGAATTGATTCCGCCAGAGAAAAAACCGCCGCGAAGGCTTTTTCCCAAGAAGGCGCTCTGGTCGTTGGCGTATCAAAACAAAAGGGCCGGCGAGGCCGGCCCTTTTGGCACGATCTGTCAAAGCGTCAGATGATGACGACTTTGGTGCCTACTTTCACCCGGCGGTAAAGGTCCATGACGTGCTCGTTGATCATACGGAAGCAGCCATTGGAGGCGCTGGTTCCGATTGACTGCGGCGCGATGGTGCCGTGAATGCGCAGGTGGGTATCTTTCTTGCCGTCGTAAAGATAGATGGCGCGCGCACCGAGCGGATTGTCGCCGCCGCCGGGCATGCCGTCCTTGTACTGGCCATAGTGCTTGGGTTCGCGCTTTTGCATATCCAGCGTCGGAATCCAGCGCGGCCATTCCTGCTTGTCGCCGACGGCAACCGTACCCTTGAACTGCAGGCCTTCCCGGCCGACCGCGATGGCATAACGGCGGGCGGTTGACGATGATTCGACGAGGTAGAGACGACGGGCGCTGGTATCGATGACGATGGTGCCGGGGTTGTAGCCGGTGAATTCGACCTCCTGCGGCACGAATTCCGGCTTGACCTTGAACTGCCGCTTGACCTGCTTCCTTTCGAGCGCGGCGTCGAGCGCGCGTGTTTCCGGAAGCAGCGACATCGACGAAGAGGATGTGCCGCCGAACAGTCCCGCGAACAACCCGACGCTCTGCGGCTTCTGCCCGACCGGTTCGCTGCGCAACTCGCCATTGTTGCCGGTCAGCGCAACGTTCATGGCCTCGGCCGGGATCGGCTCGGCCGACTGGATCGGCGCAATGGGCGTAATCGGTTCGATGATGTTGACGGTCTTCTTCTTGGCCGGCGTGGCGTCAGCCACCTTGGCCGTTGCGAGCGGCTGGCTCTTCTTGGCAAGGAACGCCTGGCGTTCCGCATCGGCTTTGCCTTTCGCCGCCTCGCGCATCGCCAGCTTCCTGGCTTCGAGTGCCTTGGCGCGAGCGGCGTCCTTGTCGGCTGCGATCTTGGCTTCGATCTTGCGGATCTGCGCAAGGTCGTCCGGCGTCGGATCTTTCTTCTTCTTGAGAAGCTTCAATTGCGCTGCATCGCTTTTGGCAGCGACCTTGACGACGTCGGTTGTTGTTGCGGCTTTGTGGGCCGAGTTTGCCGTCGGCATGGCCGCGAAAGCGGGCGCACCTAGGCTGAGCACGGCACAAAGGCCGGCAAAAATGAAGCTGCGAAGCTGCATGGGGAAGATCCGATCGTTCAATGCTTGTTGCCCACGGCGTCGCCCGGCGCCCCCCAAGGACGCCGAGAATGCCGCGTGCAACGTATAATCGATTAGCCGGAAGCGCCTCAAGCGTGAGGCGCAGTCGAATCTTCATGATCGTGCGGCATTTGCCGCGACTGTGTTCAAACGACAACAGATCGCGGCATAAGTTGCCCTATTACTGGTTGGGGACCTGCGGCGTAGCCGGCGCGGTGGCGCCGTTTGTCGCTGGCGGCGTCGCCGGAGCGGTTGCCGGCGGCGTTGCTGCCGCGCCATTGCCGGACGGCGGGGTCGGCGCCGTGGTGCCTGAAGGCGGCGTCGGCGTCGTGGTTCCAGGCAATTGGTTGAGTACGCCCTTGCCTGCTCCGTCCGAGGTCGCCGGCACGCGATCGAGAATGTCGATCGGCTTCTCGCCATAGCGCGCAACGATCGACAGTGTCAGCGAGGTGACGAAGAAAGCGGCAGCCAGGATCGCCGTCGCCCGCGTCAGCGCATTGGCGGCGCCACGCGCGGTCATGAAGCCCGATCCGCCGCCGATGCCGAGGCCGCCGCCTTCGGAGCGCTGCAGCAGCACCACGCCGACAAGCGCGAGCACGACCATGAGGTGGACGACGATCAGTACGGTTTCCATAATTTACCCTGGCAAGGCCTTGTGCGGCCGCTGATTTGGAGGCGGCTCAATACAATGCTTTGACGGCATTTCCAAGCCCGTGGCCGGAATATGGGAAGCAATGCGTCCTTTGCAACGATTTCGACATCGGCCGTCCGCTCAAATGCAGCAACCAGCCCTTGTATCAAGCGATGTTTCGATAGGCTTCCGCGATGCCGAGGAAGTCCGCCGCCTTTAGGCTGGCGCCGCCGACCAGCGCGCCATCGACATTCCTGACGCCGAGCAACTCGATGGCGTTGGACGGCTTGACCGAGCCGCCGTAGAGAATGCGCATCTTGGCCGCCGTATTGCCGAGCTTCCGTGCCAGTTCTTCGCGGATATGCGCATGTGCCTCGGCGACGTCGGCGGCGGTCGGGGTCAAGCCGGTCCCAATCGCCCATATTGGCTCATAGGCAATGACGGTGTTGGAAGCCGTGGCGTTTGGCGGGACCGAGCCAGCGACCTGGCGCGACAGCACGTCGAGCGTGGCTCCTGCTTCTCGTTCGGCTCTTGTCTCACCAATGCAGATGATGGCCACCAGCCCGGCGCGCCATGCGGCGGAGGCCTTGGCCTGGACCAAGGCATCGTCCTCCTTGCGATCGGCGCGGCATTCGGAATGGCCGACGATGACATGGCTGGCACCTGCATCTTTCAGCATCTCGGCCGAAATGCAGCCGGTATAGGCGCCGCTTTCCTTGGTGTGGCAATCCTCTCCGCCGGCCCGCACCGGCGTGCGCGACAGAATCTCGGCGGCGTGCGCAAGCAAGGTCGCCGGCACGCAGACCACCGCTTCGGTCTCGGCGTCTAGCCCACTCATGAAGCCGTTGCCGATCATCCTGAGCTCGTTGAGCGAGGCGCTGGTGCCGTTCATTTTCCAATTGCCGGCGACGAGCGGGCGGATTCCAGTGGTCATGGGATTTGTTTCTCCGGGCAATTTCCAGCTGGCCCTCACTATCAAAATCAGGCCACAAAGCAATCGACAGTGGGCAGGAAGGGCGCTATTGCGCTTGTTTCAGACTCGGCGCATGCGAAATGCGCAAAAATCGGAAGTACTCATGCTTGGTATGTTGAGAAGCGCGGCGGGGACCTGGGTCGCGAAACTGCTGCTGTCATTGTTGGTGTTGAGCTTCGCCATCTGGGGCATCTCGGGGCGGCTGATGGGCGGTCTTGCCGGCCATGACGCCGTGATTACGGCCGGAGGCACCAAGGTCTCGATCAACGAATACCGCCTCGCCTACGATCGCCAGCTCAGCGTCATGTCGCAGCAATTCGGCCAGCGCATCAGCCGTGAGCAAGCGACGGCGCTCGGCATCGACAACCAGGTGCTGGCGCAACTCGTGTCGGGTGCCGTCCTCGACGAGCAGGCCCGCAAGCTCGGCCTCGGCCTGTCCAAGGACCGGCTCGCCGAACTGACGCGTGAAGACCCGGCGTTCAAAGGGCCTGCCGGAACCTTCGACAGGAGAACCTTCGAGTACCTGCTTCGGCAGGTCGGCATGCGGCCGGAAGACTATTTGAAGAACCGCGCCCAGGTCGCGGTCCGCCAGCAGATCGTCGAGGCGGTTTCGGACGGCCTCAAGGCCCCGGATACATTCTTCAAGGCGGTCGCGCTCTATCGCGGCGAAGATCGCACCATCGACTACCTGACCTTGCCGAAATCGCTGGTCGAACCGATAGAAGCGCCGTCCGACAGCGCGCTTTCGGCCTATTTCGAGGAAAACAAGAAAACCTACGCCGCTCCCGAATACCGCAAGTTCTCCTATGTCAGGCTCGAACCGGAAGACATCATGGATTTGAGCGCGGTGACCGACCAACAGGTCAGCGACGACTACAATAAGAACAAGGCGCGCTACATCACGCCGGAGATGCGCACCATCGAGCAGCTTGTGTTTAAGACACCTGATGCCGCAAAGGCGGCGCTCGATTCGCTCAGGACCGGCGCGACCTTCGACAAGATCGTCGCTGCCGAAGGCAAGACGCCGGCAGACACGCTGCTCGGCACGCTGGCCAAGGACAAGATCGCCGACAAGGCGGTCGCCGATGCTGCCTTCAAACTGAACGTCAATGAGGTCAGCCCGGTCGTACAGGGCGCCTTTGGTCCCGT
Source organism: Mesorhizobium sp. M1182 (assembly GCF_040318335.1). Lineage (NCBI taxonomy): Bacteria > Pseudomonadati > Pseudomonadota > Alphaproteobacteria > Hyphomicrobiales > Phyllobacteriaceae > Mesorhizobium > Mesorhizobium sp. M1182. The sequence continues at coordinate 24,951 of NZ_JAMYMD010000008.1, read as the reverse complement.
TCTGCTGCGCGTCACCGACATCAAGCCCCAAGTGGTGAAGCCGCTGGCCGAAGTGTCCGAGCAGATCCGCAAGGACCTGGCACTGGGCGAGGCAAGCCGCATCTTGCTGGACGTGCACGACAATTACGAGGATACGCGCGCCTCGGGCAGTTCGCTCGCCGAGGCAGCCGCCAAATTGAAGCTGAAGGTCGTCACCATCGATGCCATCGACCGCACCGGCCAACGGCCGGATGGAAGCATCGTCAAAGACCTGCCGGAATCGCCGGCACTCATCAAGGCGGTGTTCGAATCCGAACCCGGAACCGACAATGAAGGCCTCACCACCGCCGATAACGGCTTCGTCTTCTACGACGTGAGCGCGATCACCCCTGCCCGCGACCGCACATTGGACGAAGTCCGCCAGAAGGTCGTGGCCGACTGGACCGCGGCGGAGACCACCAAACGGCTCACCGCAAAAGCACAGGAGCTCGAGAAGCGTCTCAAGGCTGGCGTCACGCTCGAGGTGATCGCCGGTGAGCTCAAGCTCGAAAAGCAGACCAAGCGCGGCGTCAAGCGCGATGCGGACGACGTCGATTTCGGCAAGGAAGGCGCCGCCGCGATGTTCGGCGTCGGCGAAGGCGGCACCGGGTTGATCCCCTCACCTACGGGCGACGGACAGATCCTGTTCAAGGTTGCCGAGGTGTTCGAGCCTGCCGGGGCCGATGCCAGCTCAGTGCCCCAGGACGCACAGAAGTCCTTCACCTCCGGCATGTCCGACGACCTGCTCGACCAGTTGGTGGCGCAGTTGCAGACGCAATATGACGTCCGCATCGATCAGGCGGCCGTAACCCAAGCCCTGGCCAGATGAGCGCGCTGAAGATCCACATCGCCAAGGTCGCCACCGGCAGCGCTCTTTCCTTCGAGGAGGCGCGCGAGGCCTTCGACATCATCATGTCCGGCGATGCCACCCCCGGCCAGATCGGCGGCTTCTTGATGGCATTGCGCGTGCGCGGTGAGACCGTCAGCGAGATCGCCGGCGCCGTCGCCACCATGCGCGCCAAGATGCTGCGTGTCGAAGCTCCCGAGGGTGCCATCGACATTGTCGGCACCGGCGGCGACAATTCGCATAGCGTCAACATTTCGACCGCATCCGCTTTCGTCATCGCCGGCAGCGGCGTGCCCGTCGCCAAGCACGGCAATCGCGGACTGTCCTCGCTGACCGGCGCCGCCGATGTGCTGATCGCATTGGGCGTCAAGATCGACATCCCTCCGGAGACGATCGGCCGCTGCATCCACGAGGCCGGCGTTGGCTTCATGTTCGCGCCGGCGCATCACCCGGCGATGAAGCATGTCGGCCCGACCCGGGTCGAGCTCGGAACCCGCACCATCTTCAACCTGCTGGGCCCGCTTTCCAATCCGGCGAGTGTCAGACGGCAGATGGTCGGCGTGTTCCTGCCCGAATGGATCATGCCGGTGGCAGAAACGTTGAAGGAACTTGGTGCCGACCATGCCTGGATCGTCCATGGCGACGGCTATGACGAGATCACCACCACCGGCGAGACACTTGTCGCCGAATTGGCCGGCGGCGAGATCCGCAGCTTTACGCTGACCCCGGAAGCCGTCGGACTGAAGCGGCACACCAAGGACGAGTTGCGCGGCGGCGACGCCGCCCACAACGCCCAGGCACTGCGCGACATGCTGGGCGGCGCCGCCGGCGCCTTTCGCGATACGGTGCTGATGAATGCCGGCGCCGGGCTGGTGGTGGCCGGCACAGCGACGACCCTCGCCGACGGCATGGTAACGGCGGCGCAGGCCATCGACAGCGGCCGCGCGCTGAAAGTGCTCGACAGGCTGATCGAGATTTCGAACGGTTAAGACCATGTCCGACATCCTGCGCAAGATCGAGGCTTACAAGCGCGACGAGATCGCGGCGGCCAAGGCACGCGTGTCATTGGCCGAGATCAAGGCACGGGCGACGGATGCCGACGCGCCGCGCGGCTTTCTTTCCGCCCTTGAAGCAAAGCGCAAATCCGACAGGTTCGCGCTGATTGCCGAAATCAAGAAGGCTAGCCCATCCAAAGGCCTGATCCGCGCCGATTTTGATCCGCCGGCGCTGGCCAGGGCCTATGCGAAGGGCGGTGCCGCCTGCCTTTCGGTGCTGACCGACGCACCCTCCTTCCAAGGCGCGCCCGAATTCCTCACCACTGCGCGCGCTGCCGTCGAACTGCCTGCCTTGCGCAAGGATTTCCTGTTCGACCCCTATCAGGTCTACGAGGCCCGGGCATGGGGCGCCGATGCCATCCTGATCATCATGGCCAGCGTCGACGACGCGTTGGCAAGAGAACTCGAAGCGACAGCGTTCGGGCTCGGCATGGACGCGCTGGTCGAAGTGCATGACGAGGCTGAAATGGAACGCGCGCTGCAGCTGTCGTCGCGGCTGATCGGAATCAACAACCGCAATCTCCGGACCTTCGAAACCAGCCTGCAGACCTCGGAGCGGCTGGCAGCGATGGTGCCGGCCGACCGCCATCTGGTCAGCGAGAGCGGTATCTTTTCGCACGACGATTGCCGCCGACTGGAGCAGAGCGGCATTGCGACTTTCCTGGTCGGCGAGAGCCTGATGCGCCAGCAGGACGTGGCCGCGGCAACGCGCCTGCTGTTGACGGGCAAGGCGCCGGCAGAGGCCGTTTGAGGATGGCGGCCACCCTCACCCATCTTGGCGCGCAGGGCGAAGCCAACATGGTCGATGTCGGCGACAAGGCTGTGACGGTGCGCACGGCAGTCGCAGAAGGCTTTGTCGCGATGCGGCCCGAGACGCTGGACATGATCCTCGCCGGCGACGCCAAGAAGGGCGACGTGCTGGGCACCGCGCGCATTGCCGGCATCATGGCGGCCAAGAAGACGCATGAACTGATCCCGCTTTGCCATCCGCTGCTGCTGACCAGGATATCTGTCGATATCGAGGCGGACGCCGCGCTGCCCGGCCTGAAGGTGACAGCATTGACCCGCGTCACCGGCAAGACCGGCGTTGAGATGGAGGCTCTGAGTGCCGTCTCGGTCGCTTGCCTGACCATCTACGACATGGCCAAGGCGGTCGACCGCGCCATGGTCATCTCCGGCATAAGGCTGGTTGAAAAGACCGGCGGCAAATCCGGCGACTACAAGATCACCGGAGACGGGGCCACCGAGGCAGGCCGATAATGGCGCTGGTCCCAGTTGCCGAGGCGCTCGAGCGCCTGCTGGACGGCGCAGCAGCGCTGCCGGGCGAACGCGTCGCACTGCTGGATGCCGCCGACCGCGTGCTGGCGGAGCCGGTTGTGGCGCTCCGCACCCAGCCGCCGTTCAACGCCTCCGCCATGGACGGCTATGCCGTGCGGGCGGCCGATATCGCGTCCGTACCGGCAAGGCTTTCGGTGGTCGGCATGGCGCCGGCCGGACGCGGCTTTGCCGGAACGGTGCAGCAGCGGCAGGCCGTGCGCATCTTTACCGGCGCGCCGCTTCCCGAAGGCGCCGACACTATCGTCATCCAGGAGAACGTCCGCGATCTCGGTGGCGGCAGCGTCGAAGTGACGGAACGGACGGTGCAGGGGCGCAACATCCGCCGCCTCGGGCTCGATTTCGCCAAGGGCGATGTCCTGCTGCCCAAAGGCCGCCTGCTCGACCCGGCGGCCTTGTCGCTGGCGGCATCGGCCAATCACCCCGAGGTGCGCGTGGTCAAACGGCCGCTGGTCGCCATCATCGCCACCGGCGACGAATTACTGCCGCCGGGCAGCGATCTTGGCCCCGACCAGATCATCTCCTCCAACGCCTATGGTGTCGCCGCTGCCGCACAGTCGGTCGGTGCGCGCGCGCTCGACCTTGGCATCGCGCCGGACCGCAGGGAGGCGATCGCTGCGCTGGTTGAAAAGGCCGTGAAGGCTGGCGCGAACGTCATCGTCACGCTGGGCGGTGCCTCGGTCGGTGACCACGACTTCGTCCATGACGTGCTGACCGGGCAAGGCATGACGCTCGATTTCTGGAAGATCGCCATGCGGCCGGGCAAGCCACTGATGTTCGGGCGGCTGGGAGACATTCGCTGCATCGGCCTGCCCGGCAATCCGGTGGCAAGCCTGGTCTGCACTCAGCTCTTCCTGAAGCCGCTGCTGGCGCGGCTCGGCGGCCGCGCCTTTCAGCAGGATATACGTCGGGCACGGCTCGGTGCCGCCATGCCGGCCAATGATCTCAGGCAAGATTATGTGCGGGCTGTTGTCATAGATGACGCCGGTACGCCCGTGGCGACGCCGTTCGGCATCCAGGACTCCTCGATGCTGAAAATCCTGGCCGATGCCAACGGGCTGATCGTTCGCGCGCCGTTCGCGCCTGCCGCGGCGGCGGGCTCCCCCTGCGACGTGCTGATGTTACGCTGAACCTGCCTCACTCCGAAATCAAGGTCCGGGTCAGCGGATGGTCTGGATCGGCCAAACCGTCGATGATGTTGAAATGATGCCGGTCAGGTTCGACCACCGAGCTGGTCGCGGAACCCAGGCCGATCCAGATGTTGGCCAGCAACGCGCTCTGACGCAGGAATTCGGCGCGCTCGCCGCCGCCGGCCCAGCAGGTCAGGCGGGCCTTGTCCATCGGGCGCAGCAGCACCGGACTTTCGGCCTGCGCCTCGGCCTCATCGATCGCCAGCGTCTCGTTCATGCCGGTGCGCATGATCGGGCGCAAATCGTGCACCCCCGAGATCGACACCACATGACGAACGCGCCGGACCACTTCGGTCGCCAGCGGCGTCGTCGCCGTAACCATCCGGCTAACAAGATGGCCGCCGGCCGAGTGCCCGGTCAGCATCAGCGGCCCTGCAACCATCGCCGCCGCCTTGCCGATCGCCGCGCCGACCTCCTTGACGATGCCGCCAATGCGTATCTGCGGACAGAGCGTGTAGGACGGCATCGCCACCGCATAGCCGCGATCAACAGGGCCAGCGGCAAGATGCGACCAGAAATTCTTGTCGAATTCCATCCAGTAGCCGCCATGAACGAACACCACGAGTCCCTTAGGCTTGATGGCCGGCAGGAAAAGATCGAGCCGGTTGCGTGGGTTGTCGCCATAGGCCATGTCGAGCCGCGCCCTGCCCTCGGTCGAAAGCACGTCGCGGAAAACCCGCGCGGGCTCGATCCAGGCCGCCGGCCAGCGATCGCTGCCGGCTATGTTGGCGCCGTTGGCATAGGCGTTGTCCCAATCGGCAATGTGACGTTCGAACACCCTGCGCCCTCCCTGGCATATGGCCCTGCAGCGTAGCCGTAAGCATCGCGCGGCGCGTCGTCGCCAGCCTCACGATTCCAGCTCTCGCATCAATCTCAAGTGACAGCTGCTTTGATGGCGAAGCGCGCATCCTTCCACGCACCGGTGTGCAGGATGTCCTCAAGCACTTTGACGGCCTGCCAGACATCGGCATAGCCGACATAGAGCGGGGTGAAGCCGAAGCGCATGGTCGATGGCGCGCGAAAATCGCCGATCACGCCACGTTCGATCAGCGCGCGCATGACCTGGTAGCCATGCTCATGCATGAATGAAATCTGGCTGCCGCGTTTTTCCCCATCGCGCGTGCTTTCGAGCGTGAGCCCGTAAGTGCCGCACTTTGCCTCGACAAGCTCGATGAACAGATCCGCCAGCGCGATGCTCTTCTTGCGCACCGCCGTCATGTCGACATCGTTCCAGATGTCGAGCGCGCCCTTCAGCGTGCGCATCGACAGGACCGGCTGCGTGCCGCACAGAAACCGGCGGATGCCGGTGCCGGCCGCATAGCCTGGCTCGAAGGCGAAGGGCCGTGCATGGCCCCACCAGCCGGTGAGCGGCTGCTGGATGTCGGAAAGATGCCGCTCAGCCGCATAGATGAAGGCAGGCGCGCCCGGGCCGCCATTCAGATATTTGTAGGTGCAGCCAACGGCAAAATCGGCGTTTGCCTTGTCGAGCTCGACTGGCATCGCGCCGGCGGTGTGGCAGAGATCCCAGACGATCATCGCCCCGGCTTCCTGAGCCCTGCGCGTCAGCGCCGGCATGTCGCGCAGTTCGCCCGACCTATAGTTGACGTGGTTGACCAGCACCACAGCGGTGCGTTCGTCGATCAGCTCTTCGATGGTCGGCGCGTCGACTCCCGAGAGGCGCAGCAGCGTATCTTTTCGCGTCGAAACCACACCCTCGGCCATGTAGAGGTCCGTCGGAAAACTATCGCCCTCGGCGACGATGACCTGCCGCTCCGGTCGCATGGCCATGGCGGCGTGCAGCAGCTTGTAGATGTTGACCGATGTCGTGTCGCAGACCACTGTCTGGCCGGCCGCGGCCCCGATCAGGCGCCCGAGCTGGTCGCCAAGTTCAAGCGGCATGTTGAACCAGCCGGCCGTGTTCCATGCGCGGATGAGATCATGCGACCATTCTTCGGTCGCGGCCTTGTGCAGTTCATCGAAAGCGGCACGTGAAGCAGCTCCTAGCGAATTGCCGTCGAGATAGATCACTCCTTGCGGCAACACAAAGCGGTCGCGCATCGCGCGCAGCGGATCCGCGGCATCCATCGCCTTTATGGCCACGAGATCGGGAATTCCTGTCATGATTTGTCTGCTCCCCCAAGATCCAACGCAACGCCGGACACGCATCGACTGTTCTTCCATTACTTGGTTGCGCGCAGCAAGGCTCCACCGGCGAGAAGCAGCCTGACCAGGCGGTGGAAACCGGGACTTAACCCGAGGTTGGCGTTTTGAGTTCGTTTCGTTCACGGTGCATTGACCAAACCGCACAGTCGATACGGGTTCAATTCCGTGCCTTTTGCCGACCGACGGCCGATGCCAGTGCCGCCTTCTAGGAGGCCAGAAGGGCGCAAACGAAAGCAGAATCAAGGCGATGAGGCTCGCGGCGGTGAAAATGCGTTACGCCGGTAGGGGACGTCGTTTGTTTCCCGAGCCTTAACGCATTCATTAAACTTTAAACAGTTGCGGAACACAACTGGAACAGATAGTGTTTGTTCTGGGTTTGTTTTTCTGATTCTGTTGGGGGTCGCTATGCTGACACGCAAACAACACGAACTGCTTATGTTCATCCACGAAAGGTTGAAGGAAAGCGGTATCCCGCCTTCATTCGACGAGATGAAGGAAGCGCTCGACCTGGCTTCCAAATCCGGAATCCACCGGCTGATTACGGCGCTGGAGGAGCGCGGCTTCATTCGCCGTTTGCCCAACCGGGCCCGTGCGCTGGAGGTGCTACGCCTGCCTGACTCGATCGCCCCCGGCCTCAATGCGGCACGCAAGTTCTCGCCGAGTGTCATCCAGGGCAGCCTTGGGCAAGGCGCCCCTCGGCAGGGCAAGCCGACATCGTCGCGCGTGCCCGCAGCCGGAAATGACGACGATGTCGTCGCCGCCGTTTCGATCCCGGTAATGGGCCGCATCGCTGCCGGTGTGCCGATCGACGCCATCCAGCACCAGACGCATTCGATTTCGGTGCCGCCGGATATGATCATGGGCGGCGAGCATTATGCGCTCGAGGTCAAAGGCGATTCGATGATCGAGGCCGGCATTTTCGACGGCGACACGGTGATCATCCGCAATGCCGATACGGCGAGCCCCGGTGAGATCGTGGTGGCACTGGTCGACGAGGAGGAAGCGACGCTGAAGCGGTTCCGCCGCAAGGGCGCCTCGATCGCCCTGGAAGCCGCCAATCCGGCCTACGAGACGCGCATCTTCGGACCAGACAGGGTCAAGGTGCAGGGCAAGCTCGTCGGACTGATCCGCCGCTACTGAGTTCCGCCCTTGGCGCCGGCTTTGGGATTGTCGGCCCTGCGGTATGGCGGCAGGCCCCGTGCCGCGCGTGAAAATTTCCGTTGCACGTGCCAGGGCCGGTATGATTTTTCGACGGCGAAGCGGATCTCGGCGCGTGTTGCCGCTTGTGGATCGAAATAGACGGCGGCACTTCCCGCGCGCGCCAGTTGCCGTTTGGTGACGACGAGGACCAGCCGGTCGTAGTAGCAGGGGTTATGGGCGGTGGCGTCGTCGATGACGATCAAGCTGGCAAAGGCGCAGGCTGGCCGCGCAGTATCGCGGTCCGTGGCTTGCGCGATGATCGCGCCGGATGGATGCCTGGCAAGGCAGAGGCCGTCCGTGCAAATGAACGGCATGCCCGGCGGCAGGTCGGCCGGATCGGCAATGTCGAATTGCGGGTCGTTCTTTCCAGGGGTTTCCGGCGCGACGATGGCCTCCGATGTGAGCGCGCGTTTCCAGTTGTCGATGGTGAACTCATTCGGGCGTGCCCGGTTGACCGCGAGTTCACCGCTGCCGATCGACAGCGCGACCAGCCGTGCGTCCTCCGAGACCAATACGTCGGGTATGCGTGTCTGCGTTGTCGTCAGCAAGCCGGCGAGCGCAAAAGGAAGTGCCGCCAGCCGCAACCACGTCGTCGCCATGCTGGCAATGACGAGGGCGATCGTCACCAGAAGGACGGATCTCAGCGAAATCAGCCCGACCGCATCGATCGGCGAGCGCTCCGAGATCCACCCGGACAGGGCGATCATCGCCGTCAGCCCCTTGCCCATGACATAGAGGAAAGGGCCATCCGCACCGAACGGCATCGCCAGCGCGCTGAGAACGGCGAAGGGCATGACGACCAGTGAGACGATGGGCATGATGGCCAGATTGGCGAACAGGCGAGCGGCGCCACGCGCTGGAAATGCCATATGGCGAAAAGCGCCGTGGCGCTCCCTGCAATGATCGAGGTCATCGCCAGACCGCACATGCCCAGCAGGACCTTTCGAGTGGCAAGGCGTAGCGGCGACTGCCGCGGCGGCGGCGTGGTGGCCCTCCCGGCGCGGTAATCGGACCAGCCTGCATAGGCGCCGACAAGGGCCGCCGTCGCGGCGAAGGACATCTGGAAACTCGGACCGACCACCTCGTGCGGCGACACCAGGATGACCGCGATGGCCGAGATCGCCAGGTTGCGCATGGTGAGCGCGGCCCGGTCGACCAGCACGGCGATAAGCATCACCGCCAGCATGATGAAGCTGCGTTCGGCCGCCACGACAATGCCGGAAAAGACGAGGTAGGCCGCAATCGAAAAAAGCGCGGCGGCCGCGGCATACTTCTTGACCGGCCGTCGCGATGAGAAATCGGGAAACAGCGCAAAGGCACCCCGCAGCAGCGCCATGATGGTGCCGGCGACCAACGCCATATGCAGCCCCGAGATAGAGATGATGTGGTAGATGCCGGTGCGCCGCATCGCTTCGTTGATCTCCTCGGGAATGCCGGCGCGCACGCCGACGATCAGCGCAGCAGCAATCTCGCCCTCGGCACCGCCGATGCGGCTGCGGATATGGTCGGCGATGGATTCGCGCGCGTCTTCGATCGCGGAAGAAAGCTGCGCGGCAAGCGGCATGCTGCCCGACGACACGACTTTCGGATTGCCGAGAAAAAAGCCGCTGCCGCCGATACCGGCGAAATAGCTGTCGAACGAGAAATCATAGCTGTCGGGCCGCACCGGGCCGGTCGGCGGCAGCAGCCGCACATAGCCGGTGATCTCGGAACCGGCGGTCAGCTCAGCCGGTATCTTCATCGCCGAAACGCGGACCCGTTCCGGCATGTAGCGCAGTGTCGGCCTGGCCGTTGAGATCACATCGATTGTCAGCCTGATGCGGCCGCTCGCCATGGGCTCGTACGATACAACGCGACCCGTCAGCCGCGTCGAGATTTCGGAGCCGAGCATATGCGTTCCGACACGCCATGTCTCGAACTTGGCGGCAAGTACGCCAAGCGCGCAGAGCAGCGCCACCATGAAGCACAGGCGCGTCCTGGGCCATGACCGCGAGACGACGGCACAAAGGGTCGCGAGGAGCGCGATTGCGATCGGCTGTGGAAAGGCCGGCTCCACCGACAGCCCGAAATAAACGACCACCCCGCATGCGAGGAACACCGGCACCAGCAGGAAGGCGATGCCGCGGTCGAGTTCCAGACCGGCCGCCGTGGTTACGCTGTTGCGGATACGGGACGGTGACGGGAGGCGGAAACGCCTGGGCAGGCGTACGATGGGCTCGCCCGCGGGCACGAGAACCGTTGCTGGGTCGCTGGCCGGCAGCGACGGAGCATCGAAGCGCGGAGCAGGTAGCAATGCCGGTGCCGGCAGGACAGGCGGGGGAGCGGCAAACAGCAAGCGTTCGCTGACGTCGCTGCCAACGTCCTCGCCCTCGCCCGCACCACGGCCTCGCACAGCCATCGGGTCTGCCCCTTGCGCCCTCGACCTCCTATGCTACATGAACGCGCAACGCGCGAAAGTCCGCAAACCCACTTCCTTCGCCCGCCTGAGAGTTCCATGCCCGATAAGGTCGTCACCCGTTTTGCCCCCTCGCCCACCGGCTATCTGCACATTGGCGGCGCGCGCACGGCGCTGTTCAACTGGCTGTACGCCAAGCACACGGGCGGCACGATGCTGCTGCGCATCGAGGATACCGACCGTGAGCGGTCGACGGATGCGGCGACGGCAGCCATTCTCGACGGACTTTCCTGGCTCGGACTCACCTGGGACGGCGCGCCTGTCTCGCAGTTCGAGCGCGCGCCGCGCCATCGCGAGGTGGCCGAGGAGCTGGTGCGCGTGGGCAAGGCCTATTACTGCTACGCGACGCCGGCGGAGCTGGAGGCGATGCGCGAGGCAGCGCGAGCCAAGGGGCTTCCGCCCCGCTATGATGGGCGCTGGCGCGACCGCGACCCGTCGGAGGCGCCGCCCGGCGCCAAGGGGGCGATCCGCATCAAGGCGCCGACAGACGGCGAGACGGTGGTGCATGACCGCGTCCAGGGCGACGTGCGCTTTCCCAACAAGGATCTCGACGATTTCATTATTCTGCGCTCGGACGGCAATCCCACCTACATGCATGCCGTCGTCGTCGACGATCACGACATGGGCATCACCCACATCATCCGCGGCGACGATCATTTGACCAACGCCGCACGCCAGACCGTAATCTATCAGGCCATGGGCTGGGAGGTGCCGTCGATGTCGCATATCCCGCTGATCCACGGTGCCGACGGCGCCAAGCTGTCGAAGCGGCACGGTGCGCTTGGCGTCGAAGCCTATCGCGCCATGGGCTACCTGCCGGAGGCGCTGCTCAACTATCTGGCGAGGCTTGGCTGGAGCCACGGCGACGATGAGATCATGTCGATCGCCGACATGATTACATGGTTCGACATTGGCGACGTCAACAAGGGCGCCGCCCGTTTCGACTTCGCCAAGCTCGAGGCGCTTAACGGCGTGCATATGCGCCGGATGAACGACGCGGCGCTGCTCGACATCTTCATCGCCACTCTGCCCTATCTAGAAGGCGGCCCGGCAATCGCCGCTCGCCTCGACGACAGACGCAGGGCGCAACTGCTTGCCGCGTTGCCGGGCCTGAAGGAGCGCGCCAAAACGCTGGTCGAACTTGTTGAAGGGGCTGCATTCCTTTTCGTCGAACGGCCGCTGCCGGTCGACGAGAAGGCGGCGGCGCTGCTCAGCGGTGAGGCGCGCGCGATCCTGCGGGGCGCTCATGCGGCACTAGCCACGGTTTCGGGGTGGTCTGCCGCCTCAGCCGAAGCCGCGATCCGCGACTATGCGCAGGCCGCCGGCCATAAACTCGGCGCCGTGGCCCAACCTTTGCGCGCCGCGCTCACCGGCAAAAGTACCTCGCCAGGTGTGTTTGATGTGCTTGCCGTGCTTGGCCGCGAGGAAAGCCTGGCGCGGATCGCTGATCAAATCGATTAGCAAACTGGCCCAAGAAGATTGGCATTGAAAGGTGTGTTTCGCAGTGCAACATTGGGTCTTGGCCTAATCTGCCGCGCAGATTCAATTGCGGGCGCAAATGTGCGTATTCCGATGCTTTTGACGTGTTGGGTTCAGATATTTTGCCTTTGCCGGCCTGAGGAAACAAAAAGGAGTTTGCTATGACCGAACCTGCGACAAAAATGGAATTTGGCGGCAAAACCCAGGCATCGACGGCCAAGCTGGAACTCGGCGGCAAAACCCATGAATTCAAGATACGAAGTGGTTCGGTAGGACCGGACGTCATCGACATCGGTTCGCTCTACAACACCGCCGGCGTCTTTACCTACGATCCCGGTTTTACGTCGACGGCGAGCTGCGAATCGGAAATCACCTTCATCGATGGCGATGCTGGCATTCTTTTGCACCGCGGCTACCCGATCGACCAATTGGCCGAGCACGGCGACTTCCTCGAAGTCTGCTATCTCTTGCTCTATGGTGAACTCCCGACCAAGGCGCAGAAGGACGATTTCGACTACCGGGTGACGCGCCACACTATGGTGCATGAGCAGATGTCGCGCTTTTTCACCGGCTTCCGCCGTGATGCGCATCCGATGGCGGTGATGTGCGGCGTGGTCGGCGCGCTGTCGGCCTTCTATCACGATTCCACCGATATCTCGGACCCCTATCAACGCATGGTCGCGTCAATGCGGCTGATCGCCAAGATGCCGACGATCGCGGCGATGGCCTATAAATACCACATCGGCCAGCCATTCATTTACCCGAAGAACGAGCTGAATTTCGCAGCCAACTTCCTGCATATGTGCTTCGCCGTGCCTTGCGAGGAATACAAGATCAATCCGGTGCTGGCCCGCGCGATGGAGCGCATCTTCATCCTGCACGCCGATCACGAACAGAACGCCTCGACTTCGACCGTCCGCCTGGCCGGCTCGTCGGGCGCCAATCCTTTTGCCTGTATCGCTGCCGGCATCGCCTGCCTGTGGGGTCCCGCACATGGCGGCGCCAACGAGGCAGCCCTGAACATGCTGGGCGAGATCGGTCATGTCGATCACATCCCGGAATTCATTGCGCGCGCCAAGGATAAGAACGATCCGTTCCGATTGATGGGATTTGGCCACCGCGTTTACAAGAATTACGATCCGCGCGCCAAGATCATGCAGAAGACCGCGCACGAGGTCCTGGGCGAGCTCGGCATCAAGGACGATCCACTGCTCGACATCGCCATGGAGCTGGAAAGGATCGCACTGACCGATTCCTATTTCATCGAGAAGAAGCTCTATCCGAACGTCGATTTCTATTCCGGCATCACGCTGAAGGCGCTGGGCTTTCCCACCACCATGTTCACCGTGCTGTTCGCGGTCGCCCGCACCGTCGGCTGGATCGCGCAGTGGAAGGAGATGATCGAGGATCCGCACCAGAAGATCGGTCGCCCGCGCCAGCTCTATACCGGCGCGCCGGAACGGGACTACGTGCCAATCGCGAAGCGGTGAAGGTGGTGAATGGTGAATGGTGAATGGTGAATGGTGAATGGTGAATGGTGAATGGTGAATGGGAGTAGCGAAGCGTCGCTCCCTGTCCATAGAAACCGCTATTCACAATTCACTATTCACAATTCATAATTCACTCACTTCCTCACCATCCCCATCACCACCCCCGCGGCAATCTCGCCTGACGGCTTGGCGGTTGCCATACGCCCGGCAATGTCGGCAAAACCATGCTTCTGCCAGGTGCGGTAGGCGGTATCGGAGCACAGCGCTTCCAACTGCCGCGCCAGATAATGCGGCCGCACATATTGATTGTAGTGTTCCGGCACAACCGGTCGGTCGGCAATGAGATTGGGCAAGGCTGCGCTCCATACTTTGATCAGCGGCTGCGCCATGCGCATGACCGGATCGAGCCGGTAGCAGGAGATCATTGGCACACCCGCCAGTGCCAGTTCCAGCGATACCGTCCCCGACGCGATCAGCGCCGCATCCGCCTTGCCGAAGGCCTGCCATTTGCGTTCGGCATCAAGGATGATCTCCGGCTTCTCGTCCCAGCTCGCGACCGAGGTCCTGACCAGGTCGGCGACGTGCGGCACGGTCGGCAACAGCAGGCGCAAGCGGTGCCCGCGCGCCCGCAGGATCGACAGCGTTTCGCCGAACGGCCCAACCAGGCGCCGCACCTCGCCGCGACGCGAACCTGGCAGTACAAGCAACGTTTTGACGTGATCTGCGGACAGGTCACGCGGCTGCGCCTGCGCCCTGGCGGCACTGATTATGCCCGGATCGTGTGCAAGGCGATGCCCGACATAGGTGCCGGGCGGCCCGCCCAGGCGAGCGAGTTCCTTCACCTCGAACGGCAGGATGCAAAGAATGTGATCGACATATGGCTTCATCGCCGCCGCCCTGCCCGGCCGCCACGCCCACACGCTCGGGCAGACATAGTGGACGATCGGGATAGTCGGATCGGCGGCACGCACCTTCTTGGCGACGCGCAGCGAGAAATCCGGACTGTCGATGGTGATAAGGCAATCGGGCTTTTCACCGGCACTCGCGTTTGCCGTCTGGCCGATCCGCCGTATCAGGCGCGGCAGGTCGCGCAGGATGGCGCTAAGCCCCATCAGTGCGATCTCGCTGCCGTCGAACAATGGCGCCAGGCCGAGCGCCTGCAAATGGCGGCCGCCGATGCCGACAAGCCGAACTTCGCGCCCGGTCATGCGCTTGAGCGCCTGCACAAGGTCGGCGCCAAGCAGGTCGCCGGACTCCTCGCCGGCGATGATGGCTATCTTCAACGGCCGCTCATTCGCCATGCGCCGGCTCCGCAGCAGGCAGGCCGATCACGAACAGGCCGAGCGCATTGGCACGTCCGATGGTGGCGGGACCTTCGAGCACTAGCGAGCGACCGGCTTCGACGGCAATGCCGGCCAGTCCGGCGGCATGCGCCGCCTCGACTGTCAGCGGGCCGATGGAGGGCAGATCGGCACGCAGTTCCTGACCGGGCTTGGCGCATTTGACCAGAACACCGCGGCTCCCGCCGGCCAGCCTGCCGTGCCCGCGCAACTCCCTTGTCCGCTCGAGCAGCCCGTCGGTGCCTTCGACGCCTTCCAACGCAATGGCGCGGCCGCCGACCGCAACAGCCGCTTGGCCGATATCCAGCGCGCCGATGGCTTTTGCCGCCGCGTGCGCCGCCTCGATGTCGCGCCAGTCGGATTTGCGTGGCGCCGCCTTGGTCAGCAGGCCTTCGGCGGCGACCAGCTCCGGCACGATCTCGTGAGCGCCGACGACCTTGATGCCGCTGCGCTCGATCCTGCGCACGAACAGTTTCAGCACCGTATCGTCCCCCCGGGTTACACCGACGAAGAGGCTGGGTAGCCACGCGAGCAGGCCCAAATTGAGGCGCATGGCGCTCAGCCTGGGGCGGCGCGTGATATGACCCGCGGTTACGAGATGCGTGACGTGGTGCCGCTTAAGGATCGGCAGCAGCGAGCCGACGTCTTCCAGCCTCAAGGTTGCCTGCTCATAGGGCTCGAAATCGCCTATGCGATCGACCTCGCCGGCCGCCATCACGACGAAGGGCAATTTGCCTTGCCGGGCGAGCGCTCGGGCAATTTCGACCGGGAGACTGCCGCCGCCGGCGATGATGCCGACCTTGGCATCTGGCACGAGATCAAGGCCTTTTCCGGCAGCCTCAATCTTCGTCATCTGCCCTCAGTCTTCATCATCGGTATCGTCGCCGTCGCTACCCTTGAGGGACGGCACGGCGTAGTGCCGCTTGCCGCGACCGGCGATGAAGTCGACGATCTTCATGGCAGTCGGCGACGAGGCGAATTCCGCCTTGGCAAATTCGATGTTTTCGCCGACGGTCCGGGAGCGATCGAAGATCGTCTTGTAGGCTTTGCGCAGCAAGTGGATCTCCGAACGCGGCAGGCCGGCGCGCTTCAGGCCAATGATGTTGAGGCCGCGAAGGCTGGCACGGTTGCCAACGGCGATGGCGTAAGGAATGACGTCGCCGACGATCGCCGAGCAACCGCCGAGAAAGGCGTTATCGCCGATGCGGACAAACTGATGAACCGCGGTAAGGCCGCCGATGTAGACATTGTCACCGACTTCGCAATGCCCGCCTAACGTCGCTTGATTGGCGAAGGTGGCGTTCTTGCCGACCACGCAGTCATGGGCAATATGGGCATAGGCAAGGAAATTGCCGTTGTCGCCGATCGTCGTCTCGCCGCGGCTGGAATCGGTGCCGACATGCATGGTGACACCTTCGCGGATCGTGCAGTTCTCGCCGATCACCAGCGTGGTACGGCCGCCCTTGTGCTTGGTGTTCTGCGGCGGCCCGCCCAGTATCGCCATCGGATAGACCTTGGTCGATGCACCGATGGTGGTCGCGCCAATCACCGAGACATGGCTGACCAGTTCGACGCGGTCGCCGATCACGGCGTCGGGGCCGACGTGACAGAAGGGCCCGATGCGGGCGCCTTCGCCGATTTGGGCGCCTGCCTCGATGACCGAGGATGGATGGATGACTGTCTGGATTTTCATTAGCATTCGTTTGTCAGCCGCTTGCGACCATCATCGCCGAGATCTCGGCTTCCGCCGCCTTGGCGCCATCGACGAGGGCCTCGCAAGCGAATTTGAGAAGATTGCCGCGTTTCTTGATTTTCTTCACATGAATTTTCAGCTGGTCGCCTGGAACGACCGGCTTCCGGAACTTGGCATTGTCGATGGTCAGGAAATAAACCAGCGACGGCTTTTCCGTACCAAGGCTGCGGATGCAGATGGCGCCGGCCGTCTGCGCCATCGCCTCGATGATCAGCACGCCGGGCATGACCGGCTGGTCGGGGAAATGACCTTGGAAATGCGGCTCGTTTATGGTGACGTTCTTGATGCCGACGGCGGATTCGTCGCCATCTATGTCGACAATACGGTCGATCATCAAGAACGGATAGCGGTGCGGCAGGAGCTTCATCAGCCGCATTATGTCAACCGCTTCGAGCGTCGCCGCTGCGATGTCAGCCATTTCCCCCCTCACCCTGTTTGCGCGTCCGTGCAAGTCTGCGCAAGGCCGCTATCTCGCGCATGGCTTCCGCCATCGGCTGCGCCGGATATCCTCCCCAAATCTCACCGGCAGGCACATTGCTCATAAACCCGCTTCTTGCCGCAAGCTTGGCCCCGGACCCGATGGTCAAATGATCCGCAAGGCCGACACCGCCACCCATGGTGACGTTGTCGCCTACCGTCACGGAACCGGAAATACCCGAAAGCCCGGCTATTATGCAATTGCGGCCGATGCGAACGTTGTGCGCGATCTGCACCAGATTGTCGATCTTGGTGCCCTGGCCGATGATCGTGTCGGACATGGCGCCGCGATCGACGGTCGTATTCGACCCGATCTCGACGTCGTCCTGGATGATGACGCGGCCGATCTGCGGAACCCGCTCCGGACCCTTGGCGCCGGCCACGAAACCGAAGCCATCCTGGCCGATCCTGGCACCGCCATGGATGATGACGCGATTGCCAATCAACGCATATTGCACGCTGGCACCTGGACCGACATAGCCGTCGCGGCCAATCTGCGAGGACGGACCGATGACCGCATGCGGGGCAATGACGGTCCCGCTGCCGATGGCAGCGCGCGGTCCGATGATCGCACCCGCTTCGATGATCGCGCCGGCCTCGACATGGGCGGTCGCATCGATATGGGCGTGCGGCGAGATACCGGTTTCGCCGGTCATCGGTCCAGGCGTTGCAGCCGCCGGAAAAAGCAGACGCCCGACCATTGCGAAGGCCTGCTGTGGGCGCGGATGCACCAGCACCGCGATGCCCGCCGGCGCCTTGCCGGCAAATTCGGCAGGGCAGAGAACCGCCGCCGCCCGCAGTGACTGCATCAGGGCGAAATTGCGCCTGCCATCGACGAAGACAAGGGCGTTCTCGCCGCCTTCGTTGGCGGGCGCCAGAGCCTCGATCGATACATCGTAGAGACCGGAATCAACAAGCGTCGAGCCGGTCAGATTCGCGACTTCGCCGGCCGTATACCGGCGTGAGGGCGCGAAGAACACCGGATCGGTCATTCCAGAAGCAATATCCAGCTAGCGCATGACCCGAAAATCGGAAATCGACCCTCGGAAAGGATCATGCGCAAATCAAAGTGCTACAACGTCCTTTGCGCGTCCGATAGGACGCGCTGCGCTGTAGTGTCGGATCACTGCCATCCGGATCCAAACGAGCCGGAAGCATCATTGCCCGCGCATCAGAAGCGGGTCGATATGCCGAAGTTGAATTCCTGCACGTCGTCGGTCTTTTCCTTCTTGACCGGGATCGCATAGTCGATGCGGATCGGGCCGAAAGGCGATGCCCACATCAAACCGACACCGACGGAAGCGCGCCATTCCATGCCGGTTGTCGAAGAATTGACAAGGCCACTTGCGATTTTGCTGCCGTAGAGCGTTGCCGCATCGGCGAACACAGCACCACGCAAACCGAAGCTTTCGGGGATGACCGGCAGCGGGAACTGCGCTTCCGCCGAGGCATTGAAGTAGGTGGTGCCGCCGAGATGGTCATTGCTGTTGTCCGAAGCAACCGGGCCGATGCCGCCGTATTCAAAACCGCGGATCATACGGTCGCTGCTCTGGAAATGGTCGAAGACGCGCAGATCGCCGTTGCCATAGCCTTGGACATGGCCGGCGCCGCCCGAAATGAGGCCCACCAGGTCCAATTGTTCGGACAGCGTCTGATAAATGCTGCCGCGCGCCGTGACCTTGATGAACTTGGCGTCGCCGCCGAGGCCGGCCACTTCCGTGCCAACATTGGCATAAATACCGTCATGCGGGTTCTTCATGTCGTCGATCGTATTGTAGATCAGGCCGAGACTGACCGAAGACTTGAGCCATGGGCTCTCGTTAACGCCGTTTTGGATCGCTTGGGACACGTCGCAACCGGCCGCTGGGTCGCAGCCCTCATCGAACTCGTACTTCTCTTGCGCAATATTATAAGCGAGTTGCGTCGAGATATTGTCTGTGATCGGCAGGCCGAAGCGAACGGTCGCGCCTGTCGTGTCGCTGTCGTAATGGTCGTAGTTTCGGCTCTGCTTGTAGATGTCGAAGCCGGCCGCGATGCGGCGTCCGAGGAAATAGGGTTCGGTGAAAGAGAAGCTGTAGTCGCGCGAGTTCTTGCCACCGCCCGCTGCCACCTTGATGAATTGGCCGCGACCGAGGAAGTTGCGCTCACTGACGGAACCTTCGACGGACGGACCTGACGTTTCACCGCCGCTCGAATAACCGGCGCCGACGGTGAACTCACCGGTCGATTTCTCGACCACATCCACCACCAGCACAACCTGATCCGGCTCAGAACCCGGAACGGTGGAAATTTCGACTTTTTCAAAATAATCGAGCGCTTCCAGCCGCCTCTTCGCGCGCTGGATGAGGACCTGATTGAAAGCGTCGCCTTCGCTGACATCGAACTCGCGGCGAATGACGTAGTCGCGCGTCCGATCGTTGCCGCGAATCTCGATGCGCTCGATATAGGCCTTGGTGCCCTGGTCGACCGTATAGACGACCGAGATCGTGTGGTTCTCGAAGTTGCGGTCGCCGCGCGGCGTCACCTGGGCGAAGGCATAGCCGGATCCAGCGACCTTTTCGGTCAAGGCGATGATCGTGTCCTCGACGTTCTTGGCGTTGTAGACATCGCCCTTGTGGGTCTCGACCACCGATTCAAGCGACTTGGCGTCGACCTCGGGGATCGTGCTTTCGACGCTGACATCCCCGAACGTATAACGCTCGCCCTCCTGCACCGTGATGGTGACGGTGTATTTGTTGGTTGTGTCGTCGAGTTCGCCGACAGCCGAGACGACCTGGAAGTCGGCATA
Source organism: Mesorhizobium sp. M1182 (assembly GCF_040318335.1). Lineage (NCBI taxonomy): Bacteria > Pseudomonadati > Pseudomonadota > Alphaproteobacteria > Hyphomicrobiales > Phyllobacteriaceae > Mesorhizobium > Mesorhizobium sp. M1182. The sequence continues at coordinate 5,361 of NZ_JAMYMD010000008.1, read as the reverse complement.
GCCGTGATTATAATAGAAGCGGCGCAGCAGCTCCTGGTCGGCGCGCAGCTTGTCCTCGTCATAAACATCGTCGCGCAGCACGAACGACAGGAAGGACGAGCGCTTGGTGGAGATGATGTCCGACAGACGGCGGCTCGAATAGGCGCTGTTGCCGACGAAATTGATCGCGGCAATCTGGGTGCGGCCGCCTTCGTTGATGTTGAAGACCACGTTTACCCGGTTGTCGCCGAGATCCATGATCTGGGTGGTCACGGCGGCATCGTCGCGGCCGATACGCCGGTATGCGGCCTTGACCGCCTCGACATCGGCATCGAGTTGCTGTTGCGAGAAGGTGCCGCGCGGCTTCAATTGCACCGCGGCCTCAAGCGCGTTGTCCTTGAGCTTCTTGTTGCCCTGGAACAGCACCTGGTTGACGACCTGGTATTCGGACACCTTGATGACCAGCGTCGATCCGACCTGGTTGATCTGCACATCCGAAAACAGCCCGGTGCCAAACAGCGCCTTGACCGCATCGTCGATATCCGAACTGGAAAACGCCTTGCCGGGCTTGATCGTCACGTAATTGCGGATGGTGTCCGCGTCGACACGCTGATTGCCGGTGACTTCGACTCTGGAGACGACAGCCGCCTCGGCGGCCGATGTGGCAACGAACTGCACTGCGAGCGCGCCTGGTACAACCAGAGCGGCGGACATAGCCACCGCGGACGCGGCGCTCAAAAACTTGGATGCTGCCTTCATCGGGCTTTTGTACCTTTTCTCGAAGTCCCCACGGCGAGAAAACCGGACGTGCGGTAATTTCCCCTACCGTATTAACCGGATTTTCCCTACACGCAAGGCTTCTGGTTAATTTGTATTTACTTAACCCTGCGGCGTGGCTTTCGCGTCACGCATATCCCCACGCATGGTAAACGGCGTCTCAACATTGCTCGTGCCGAAGCCAAATTCCTTCATGATTTCAGCACCCAAACAGATCGTTCCAGAAAACAAAGCCCATGAACCCGAGCACCAATATGAGGCCGCTTCGGTAAGCCATTTCCATCATGCGTTCGGACACCGGCCGCCGGATGACAGCCTCCACGCCGTAGAACAGAAGATGCCCTCCGTCGAGGGGGGGAATCGGCAAAAGGTTGAGAATCCCTATCCCGACTGACAGGAATGCAACAAGCTGCACGAGCCATTCAAAGCCGAGCTTTGCCGCCTGACCCGACATCTTGGCGATCTTGATGGGGCCGCCCAGCTGGCACTTGTCCTCGCGACCGACAACGAAACGTTGCAGGAACTGGCCGGTACGCTGGATGACGTGTCCGGTTTCCTGGACCGCTGCCCCGACCGCCCCGGCCGGACTATAGGTGATCAGCCGCGGCTGGCCGAATTCCTTGTTGTTGACGACGCCGATCACGGCCACCTGGACCTTGTTGCCCAGTGCGTCTTGTTGTTCCATCAAGCGCGGCGTCGCCGTGACGGTAATTTCCTTGCCGGCGCGTAGCATGACGAAGGTGATGCTGTCGCCGGCGCGGCCAGAGACCAGACGCTGGACGTCGGCAAAGGTCTCGACCTTGCTGCCGTCGACGCTGACGAATCGGTCGCCGGGCATGATGCCGGCCGCGGCGGCCGGACTGCCGACGGTGACCTCAGCCACCATCGGCTCCAGCACGGGCCGGCCGTGGACGGAAAACAGCACGGCAAAGACGGCGATCGTCAGCAGGAAGTTGAACAGCGGCCCCGCCACGACGGTCGCCGCCCGCTTCCAGATCGGCTGCGTGTGGAAGGCAACCTTGCGTTCTTCGTCGCTCAGCGCCTCGATCTCCTCGGAGCTGGGCTGGCTCGACGTCGCGTTCATGTCGCCGACGAACTTGACGTAGCCCCCGAGCGGTATGGCGCAAAGCTTCCAGCGCGTGCCGCGGCTATCGTTGAAGCCGATGATCTCTGGGCCGAAACCGATCGAAAAGGCTTTTGCGCCGATACCGCACCAGCGCCCGACGAGGTAATGGCCCATTTCGTGGACAAAAACGACCACGGTCAGCACGAACAGGAAAGGCACCAGCGTGCCGAGGACAAAGCCCTCTGTGCTGAAAACCGCGTTAAAAATCTCGTTCAATTCATGCCCTCAAATTCATCCACGGCACAGATCACGCCGCGACTGTGACATCAATCCAGGCGAATCCATGGCGCAGCCTGCGCCGGCCCACCGACGATGCCGTTCAAACCGGAAACAGCCCCTGTGCCGGATGGTCGGCGGTCGCGGAAATCCAGCCGATGACGTATAGGGCGAAAGCCGCCGCGACAAGCCCATCTACCCGATCCATGATGCCGCCATGGCCGGGTATCAGCGTGCCGGAATCTTTACGGCCGTGGCGTCGCTTGACCCATGATTCGAACAGGTCGCCGGCCTGCGCGACAATCGAAAGCACCAGTGCGACCACGCCAAGCACGACGAGGTTGCCCGTTCCGGCTACGGCGGCCAGAAGCAGCCCGGCCACTACGCCGCCGACCAACCCACCGAGCGCCCCGCTCCGCGTCTTGCCCGGCGAGATCGACGGCGCCAGTCTTGGACCACCGATGGAGCGGCCGACGAAATAGGCAAAGATATCGGTCGCCCAAACCACGGCGAATAGGAACAGAATGGCCAGCAGCCCTGAATGGTCGCCGTCACGCAAGAAGGCCAGCGACAAGCCGGACACGGCCGCATAGGCAAGGCCGGATGCTTCCCACGGTCCTGCCCTGCGCATGGAAGAAGCGACGGCAGTGACAGCAACCAGAGCCGCGACGAGCGGCAGCAGCAAAGACGCAGGCAGGCCGGCGACGAGGGCACCAATAAAGACCACGATCAGCGCCTCGGGCAGAAAGCCGAGACCTGCCGTAGCACCAGCACCTGCCGGGGCAACGGGGCGGCTCATCCGCGTCCACTCGTAGAAGATCACCGCCGCCATGGCGGCGCAAAGCAACCGGAAGGACAGTCCGCCGAGCCAGGTCAGGGCAAGCGTGACGATGGCAAGCACGACGGCCGAAATGACCCGGAGTTGGAGGTTGCTCATTCCTCAGCCTGAGGCGACATCTTGGGCGGCAAGTCCGCCGAAGCGGCGCTCGCGGCCGGCGAAATCGCGCAGTGCATCGGACAGGTGCTCGCGACTGAAGTCGGGCCAGTAGCAAGGCAGGAAAACGAGTTCGCTATAGGCGGCCTGCCATAACAGGAAGTTGGACAGCCGAAGCTCGCCGCTGGTGCGGATGACCAGTTCCGGGTCCGGAATGCCCTCTGTATCGAGCGAGCTGGCAAAGGAATCGGCCGTGATCGCCTCGCTCTCGATCTCACCGCGCGCCACCGCCGCTGCGAGCTTGCGCGCGGTGCGCACGATCTCGTCGCGCCCGCCGTAATTGAAGGCAATGACCAGTGTCAGCGCCTCGTTGCCGAGAGTGAGCGTTTCGGCTTCCTCGAGCAGCCCCCTTATGTCGGGCTGCAGCCCTGCCCTGTCACCGATGACCCTGATCCGCACCCCACTCTGGTGCAGCTCGGCGAGGTCACGTCGGATGAAAAGCTTCAGCAGGCCCATGAGGTCGCTGACTTCGGATTTCGGCCGTGACCAGTTTTCCGACGAAAAAGCGTAGACGGTCAGGAAGGAGATGCCGAGGCCGGGGGCGGCGCGCACTGTCTTGCGCAGCGCCTCGACGCCGGCGCGGTGACCGGCCAGCCGCGGCAAGCCGCGCGCCTTGGCCCAGCGTCCGTTTCCGTCCATGATGATCGCGACATGCGCGGGCGTTGCCATATTCTCGCTTCCGGGCCAGGCGTGGCCAGACCCTAGACCTGCATGATTTCCGCTTCCTTGTCGGAAAGCAGGTGGTCGATGGTGCTGATTGTCTCGTCGGTCAGTTTCTGAACCTGGTCGGCCCGTTTGCGATGGTCGTCCTCACTGATGTCGCCGTCCTTTTCCGCCTTTTTCAGAAAGTCCATGCCGTCCCGGCGAACGTGGCGTGCGGCGACGCGGGCATTCTCGGCATAACCGTGCGAGATCTTGACCAGCTCCTTGCGGCGCTGTTCGTTGAGCTCGGGCAGCGGAATCCTGAGATTGGTACCGTCGACGATAGGATTGAAGCCGAGATTGGCTTCACGGATGGCGCGGTCGACTGCGCTGACCATCGACTTGTCCCAGACCGAAACCGAAATCATGCGCGGTTCCGGCACCGACACTGTTGCCACCTGGTTGATCGGCATGGTGGTGCCATAGGCCTGCACCTGGACGGCATCGAGCAGGTTGCTCGACGCGCGGCCGGTGCGCAGCGAAGCCAGATCATGCTTGAACGCGGCGATCGCCCCGTCCATGCGCCGTTTGAGATCGTCGTACTCGCCACTCATCATCGTCTCCTCGACCCGTTAACCCGGGTTCACTGCTTAGGCCCTGTTCGAGCCTCATCCGCAACCGGTCCCTTTCGGGTTCATGGTCCGGTCAATCGTCTGCGACAACCGTGCAACGGCCGCCGCCCCTCAGGATATCGCCGAAGCCACCCTTCTCGTGGATCGAATAGACGATTATCGGAATGTTGTTTTCGCGCGCAAGTGCAATCGCCGCCGTATCCATGATCGAAAGCCCGCGTTTGATGACTTCGTCATGGCTGATCCGCTCGAAACGTGTCGCATGCGGGTCCTTCTTGGGATCAGCCGAATAGACACCATCGACCTGGGTGCCCTTGAACAGAGCATCGGCGCCGATCTCGGCGGCGCGAAGGGCTGCAGCCGAATCGGTGGTGAAGAACGGATTGCCGGTGCCGCCGGCGAAGATGACGACCTTGCCCTGGTTCATATAGGCGGTCGCCTGACGCTGCGAAAAACTTTCGCAAAGCTCGGGCATGGCGATCGCCGACAGCACCACGGCGTCGACGCCGATCTTGTTGAGCGAGGTGCGCAACGCCAGCGAATTGATAACCGTGGCAAGCATGCCCATATGGTCGCCGGTGACGCGGTCTCCGCCTTTTGACGCAACCGCGACGCCACGGAAGATGTTGCCGCCGCCTATGACGACACCGACTTCGATGCCCAATGCGCGGGCCTCGGCGATGTCGGCGGCGATACGGTCGACCACCGATACGTCGATGCCGAAATGCTGCTCGCCCATCAACGCTTCGCCCGACGCTTTCAGCAAGACACGTCGGTAGAGGGGCTTCACCGTCATCTGGTCCTCGTCATCGTGCGTGTGACGCGTTTCGGTGCGCCCCGAAACACTGGGCGTTCCGATACACGAAGGGCGCCCCCGAGTGAAGCCGGGCCCCCCCCCGAAAATTTTAGACCTGGGCAAGGCAATGATTGACCGCACACCCCCCAAAAATGCACCCGGGTGGCCCAACCCCCCAAAAGATTACCCCCTAAACCCC